>JAAYBO010000182.1 GCA_012730095.1 Clostridiaceae bacterium | reverse complement strand
TGGAATTATGATCCCGCCCCAATCATGTCTTATTCCACAGTTTATTATATTAAAATCTTTCCCTTTAGCGGGTGGAAATGATATATGGGGTAAGGGAGGAATTGGATTATTAAACAGCTATGCCGGACTTATCATTCCGTTTGTTTCCGGTTCTTTTGGAGTTTTTCTCTGTCGGCAGTTCTATTTGTCTTTTCCAAGGGATCTGGATGATGCGGCTACTATTGACGGATGCTCTAAATTTATGACTTATATTAGAATATATCTTCCTCTGTCGGGAAGTTTGCTGTCAACTTTGACAATACTGAAATTTGTTGCCACATGGAATGATTTTCTCTATCCGCTTGTCATTACAAATGATGTAAAAATGTATACTGTGCAGCTCGGCTTGCAGACGTTTCGGGGAGTTGCAGGAGTTGAATGGAACCTCCTTATGGCAGGAACATTAATGACAATTCTGCCTATTATGATTGTTTTTGTTTTCGCTCAGAAAAACTTTGTAAGAGGTATTGCTACCACCGGTTTGAAAGGATAAAAACATGACAAATAAGCAAAGATGGGTAAATGCATTAAAGTGTAGAGAAAATGACAGATTAATCTTTTGGCCTAAAATATTCGGTAAGTCATACATGAATGCCCAGGATTTCAATTTTAAAAAAATGTCGATAGAAGACATACATAATTATGCAGGCAGTGACATACTGTTTTATCTTCCTGATTATATTCAAATTGATTACGGAGATTGTGGTTACGTCGAAAGGAAAACCGGTAAATACTTTATTAAAGAATACATTACTCCCGAAAGAACAATGAAGAATGTACTGGAATTTGATAAAACGACATTATCATATCACCCTGTTGAAATGGCGATAAAAGACCTTGAAGACATTAAAGGAATGACCCGGTTTTTCAATAGTGTCAAAGTAGGCATTGACAAGCAATTGTTCGATGATAGTATTGAGTATTATAAAAAATGCGGTGATAAAGGCCTTGTTGTTGATAACATTGCCGAATCACCGCTGATGGATTTTTTGGAGTGGTATGCCGGAATTGAAAATGGGCAGTACCTGTTAATGGATTATACGGATGAAGTTGAAACTCTTTTTAACAGCATGCAGCGAATTAACGTTGAAAAGGCTGAAATAAAGAACAAGGCTACACCCGCGGATGTTCTTGTATTTACGGAAAACACTTCTTCAACACTTATTTCGCCTGCTCAGTTTAGACAATACTGCAAAAAGCATCTTAAAGAATACGCGGAAATCAGCAGGAAATATGAAAAAATGCCTTTATTTCATATGTGCGGACATTTGAAAGCTTTTCTGGATGATTTAAATGAAATAGATTTTAACGGAATTGAGGCTTTTACAACGCTGCCTGTTGGAAATGCTACAGTGAAGGAAGGAAAAGAAAAATTAAAAAATAAATGCCTGATAGGATGTACCAACTGTAACACATGGATAAAAAAACCCAATGAAATTATTGAAGAAATTGAAGAATCTCTGAGTGAATTAAACAATTATAACGGCATCATTATCGGAACAGGAGGAGTTATCCCTCCCGCATGTTCTCCTGTAACACTAAAGGAAGTATGCCGCCATTTATTCAGCATTTCATTCAAATAAACATATCGTTTTATAACACAAAATGTCCCAACCTCTGCTCTGAAGGTGACGGGGCCTATAATCAGAAACAATGTATTAAAAACCACGTAACGGTAAGAGGTGAAAGAAATGAATAAAAAAGAACAGATAAAAAAGAACATGAGAAAAGAGGCACATCGTGAATACCTGTCATCAATTCAAAAGCTCAGCGAGGATGAATTAAAGAGTGCTCCAAATATCATTCTTATTCTTATGGATGATTTAGGTTGGGGTGATTTATCCTGCTTCGGCTCGAAAGCAATATATACACCAAATATTGACAGAATGGCAGGAGAAGGCACTGTTTTAGAAAACTGCTATGCTTCGAGCCCCATTTGTACACCCAGCCGGTTTGGGCTTCTGACAGGAAGGTACCCCTGCAGAGGCCATATTGAAAAAGTATTTTTCCCGACAAAGGAGATTGAAGACAGGCACGTAACACTTAGGGGCTATGAAATTGAAGAAGAAGAGGAAAATGGCAAGGCAAGTAAAATACTAATAGACCGGGCAAAAAAAATTGCCAGGGATGTAAGTGAGTCACTTCCGGTAGAAGGAATCCTTGAGGATGAGATTACCATTGCTGAAATGCTTAAAGCAAGAGGTTATAATACAGCAATGTTTGGCAAATGGCATCTTGGCGATAAAACCCCGCATCTTCCAAATGACAAAGGATTTGATTATTTTTACGGGGCTCACTATTCAAATGATATGTATCCTTATCATTTTTGGAGAAATAAAGAGATTGCCGTTGAAGCTCCTTTTGACCAAAGCAAAATAACCGAATATTTAAATCGTGAGTTTCACAATTATATAAAGACAAATTCAGACAGGCCGTTTTTTGCATATTATGCGTCTCCGTGGCCTCATCATCCGTTAAACTGTGGCAAGAAATTTGAGGGAACATCCAAAGCCGGAGTTTATGGTGATTGTATACAGGAATTTGATCATGGTATCGGAGAACTGTTTGAGATTCTTGAGAAGGAAAATATCCTGGAAAATACGCTGATTATATTTACTTCGGACAACGGTCCGTGGCATCAGGGTTCTCCCGGCGGACATCGCGGGAGAAAGGGAAACTGTTTTGACGGCGGTCAGATTGTTCCAACCATCCTCTACTGGAAAGGTAAGATAGACAGTAAAACAATAAAGGAACAGGCAATGAATATCGATTTTTTGCCTACCGTATGTGAATTAACCGGTATTCGCCTTCCCGAAGACAGAATCATTGACGGTAAAAGCCTGCTTCCTCTTATAAAGGGAGAAGTATCCGAAAGCCCTCATGAGTATTTGGTATATGTAAATGCTTATGAATCGGAAAACCAGGGATT
>JAAYBO010000181.1 GCA_012730095.1 Clostridiaceae bacterium | reverse complement strand
TTGCAATATTCTCCCGCGGATCTATATACAGGTAGTTAACAGAGTCGCAATAAGGGTACTTATTGCTGTAAGCTGTATATATTTTTTCCTGTGGATATAGATTGTTATGGCCATATTCTTCAAAACCGCCGCCCCGGTATTGATTATCCTCCTGATAGATTTGTTGTAAATATTCGTTATTCGGATTGATATCGCCGTAATACTCCGGACCTGCAGGAGTGTATTGTTCCTGGCGGTATGGGCATACCGGACATTGATTTCTTACCGGGCACATATGAGCATACGGGCATTGGGTCATATATTGCTGCCGCGCTTGGCAGAAATATCCGTTCATAAGACTCACTCCTCATAGCCGTTTCGTTGTCAATATCATTTTATGTTAACGCAGAAAGGATTGTGCCGTTAATTTATTAACCTGATAATTATTTAGAAAATTTTTTCCGCTAATTTATTAACCGATAATTATTTAGAAAATTTTTTCCGCTAATAATTCAACGATCTGTTCCATTGTTTTTCCAGAACAGCATATCGTTATTTCAGCGTATTTTTCATATAGAGGTGTTCTTTCTCTGTATACATCATAAAATGTCTGGTCTTTTTTCATAACAATACCACGTGTGGTAATGTTTTTTACCCTTTTTTCAAGTTCATCATAAGGCAGCTTAAGATAAACAACAGTGCCGATACGCTTTAAATGAACCATAGCTTTTTCTTTTAAGACGATACTGCCTCCGGTGGCAATAACGCTTTGATCAGCATTATTAAGGCTGATGGTTTCCCTCTCTTCAATTAAAAGGAACTCATCTATCCCGCGCTCCGCTATAATATCTTTCAATAACTTTCCGTATTTGCGCTGAATAATCAAATCCGTATCTATAAACCGGTAATTAATTGTTTTTGCCAGCAAAACGCCTATTGTGCTTTTTCCTGCTCCGGGCATACCGATTAATATTATATTATCCATTTAGTTCAACCTTTCAAAAGGCATATTTTAAGCAAAACTTAAACAGAAATTTCAAACACAGTGGGTTTCATGGACAAGCAGTACGGCAAAGCGGAACAACAAGCCCAGTTTTAACAACGCGGTAGATTATCAGGAAAGAAGTGCGGTGTCATTGTCAAATTCCTCGCCGCTGGCTTTTCCAAATCGTTTCAGTAAATCTTCTATAGTAAGCTTTTGTTTATCCTCATCCCGTATATCAAGGATGATTCGCCCGTTATGCATCATTATTAAACGGTTGCCGTGTTTTATAGCGTCACGCATATTATGCGTAACCATAAGGGTTGTAATCCTGCTTTCGCGGATGAACTGATCGCTGAGTTCAAGCACCATTTGCGCAGTCTTTGGATCAAGGGCCGATGTATGCTCGTCAAGAAGCAAAAGGCGCGGATTTTTCAATGTTGCCATTACCAGCGTAAGCGCCTGCCGCTGACCGCCGGAAAGAAGCCCAACTTTTGTGCTTAACCTTTCTTCGAGGCCAAGCTCAAGCCTTTTGAGCAGTTTTTTGTATTGTTCACGTTCTTTATTGCTTATTCCCCATCTCAACGTCCGGCGCTGTCCTCTTCTTAGAGCAAGGGCAAGGTTTTCCTCTATTCCCATATTTGATGCGGTTCCAAGCATCGGGTCCTGGAAAACACGCCCAAGCATCCCGGCTCGTTTATGCTCGTTCAGCTTTGTAACATCCAAGCCGTCTATTATTATAGAACCGTGCTCCACCGGGTATACACCCGCTATACAATTAAGCAGAGTGGATTTACCTGAACCATTCCCGCCTATCAGCGTAACGAAATCGCCCTCATCAAGCGAAAAACTTATATCCTTAAGAGCTGCTTTTTCATTTACCGTACCTATATTAAATACTTTTGTCAATCCTTTTACACTAAGCATTTAGTCATCCTCCCTGAATGATCTTTTTACAGGGGAAAGATACGCTCTGAACATCGGCAGCGAAAGAGCGACAGCAACGGTTATTGCCGTAAAAAGCTTTAAATCGTTTGCCGGCATGCCCATTTTTAACACAAGCGCAATGATAACCCGATAAGTAATCGCGCCGAGAGCCAATGATATTAGGATACTGAAAAAACTTGTTCTGCTGAAGAGCACTTCTCCAATAATAACAGAAGCAAGACCTATAACAATTGAGCCTATGCCCATTTGAACATCCGCAAAACTTTGGCTTTGGGAAATCAGCGCACCGCTGAGCGCTACAAGACCGTTGCTTATAACAAGGCCGAGTATTATCATACTTTTTGTATTAATTCCCTGAGCTCTGGCCATTTGCGGATTATTGCCCGTGGCACGGACTGCGCAGCCAATCTCCGTGCCGAATAACCAATACAATATGCAAATCAGACCTAAGACACAAAAAAATCCAAGAACTGTAACAGCCATTGCGCGATTAAGCCCAAGATTGTATAAAGCTGTATATACGGTATCAACCCTTAAAAGAGATATGTTTGCCCTTCCCATAATACGCAGGTTTACCGAATAAAGGGCTATCATAGTTAAAATCCCTGACAGAAGAGGCGGTATGCGAAGTTTCGTATGCAATAGCCCCGTAACAAACCCTGCGCACATTCCTCCGAATAACGCAAATAATGTAGCGGCGTAAGGGTTTACTCCTTTTGATATTAAAGAAGCGGCTATGGCAGCACCCATTGTGATGCTGCCTTCAACCGTAAGATCGGCTATATTTAGTATCCTGTATGTAATATATACGCCTATTGTCATTACAGCCCATAAAAGCCCAAGTGTAACCGCTCCTAAAAGTATATCCGTCATAAGCTCCAATCCACTTTCCAATTATGTCTATTCATAGAATATGTATTCCTTAAGGTCATCAGGTATTTCAATACCTATTTCATCCGCAACTTTACCGTTTATCGCAAAATCGAAGCCGCTTGCCGATTCGATTGGCATAGACGACGGTTCGGCTTCCCCTTTCAGGATTTTTATTGCCATAAGCCCTGTCTGGTAACCGAGGTCATAATAGTTTATCCCAAGTGTCGCCAGTCCGCCGCTTTTAACCATTCCCGATTCACCGCATATAACAGGAGTTTTCGACTGCGATGTAACGCCGTGTACGACCGGCATTGACGACGCGAATGTATTGTCGGTAGGTATGTATATTGCGTCGCATTTATCGACTATTGACTGTGTTGCCTGCTGGACTTCATTAGTATTTGTAACGGTTACTTCAACATATGAAAGACCTATCGTTTCAACCGCTTCTTTAGCCATCTTTGCCTGCAGGATTGAATTGTCTTCACTTGAATTGTACAGCACGCCAACTGTTTTTGCATCGGGAACAAGCTTAACCAATAAATCGATTTGTTCCTTTACAGGGTTCATGTCGGTTGTCCCGCTGACATTCCCTCCCGGAGCTTCATTTGAGTCGGCAAGCTTTGCCACAACGTAGTCCGTCACAGCTGTTCCAAGAATAGGGATTTTCGATGTCTTCCCTGCAATGGACTGCACCGCCGGCGTAGCAATTCCTAATATAAGGTCTGCCTTGTTGCTTACAAACCGGTCGCTGATTGTTGATAAATTGCTTTGATCTCCCTGGGCGTTTTGGACATCGATAGTGATATTTTGCCCATCAACATAGCCATTATCTTTTAGTGCATCGATGAAACCTTCCCTTGCGGAATCAAGGGCAACATGCTCAACCAGTTGGATTATACCTATTGAATATGTTTCTTTGTCCGTACCTCCGGTGCTTCCGATTGAACAGCCTGAAATGATTAAAACACAGAATAAAATGACAACAAAAAGCTTTCTCATACTACCATCCTCCCATACTATTAAAATAATAATAGCTTTTCAGTGCCTTTTTGTCAATTTATACTATTCATTTACAAACGGATTGTTTCTTTTTTCATACCCTATTTTCGTTGGTTCGCCGTGTCCGGGGTAAACCACGGTATTATCCGGAAGCGTAAAAAGTTTATTTTTAATTGAATTAACAATATCTTTTTTTGACCCGCCCGGGAAATCCGTCCTGCCGATTGAAGAATGAAAAAGCGTATCGCCTGTAAACACACAGTTCCCGACCGCAATTGAAATACTTCCCGGGGTGTGGCCTGGTGTATGAAGGATGCGAAACTCTAACTCCCCGAATTTAAGAATATCTTCATCGTTAAGCAGATTATCAGCCGGTTTGAAATTGTTGGCGCCGCGCCTATGATAGAACATAAGGCCGTTTTTGAACGAATCCGTAAGGAAATCCGCATCATGTTTATGAATATGGATTTTCATACCGGCAAGTTCCCTTATTGAATCCGCATAATACACATGATCGAAATGGCCGTGGGATAATATAACGTCTCTTATATTATCCCCGTGCTTTTTAACCGCTTCAAGAATTTTCTCGGCCGGACATCCGCAGTCGATTATTACTCCGCCGCCGTTTCCGGCTACCACATACACATTTGAATTTACAAGCCCGCCTGAAAGACAATCTATAAACATAATTCCTCCTATATTCTTTCCCTTAGGTCATTTAAAAGGTTTTTCTGCTGTCAAGCAAAATTGTTACCGGCCCATCATTGTGAATCTCCAACAGCATTGACGCCTGGAAAACCCCTTCTTCCACATTTATAGGATAGTTTTGCCTTATATGATTTACAAATTCCATATACATACGGTTTGCCTCGTCCAATTCCGCGGCGCTTATGAAGCTGGGGCGGTTACCTTTCCGGCAGTCACCGAACAAAGTAAATTGAGAGACAACAAGCAATTCACCGTTTATATCTAAAACGGAAAGGTTCATTTTTCCGTTTTCATCCTCAAACACTCTAAGATTTACTATTTTATTCGTTAGATACTCAATATCGTTTGCAGTGTCTTCTTTGCCTATGCCAAGTAAAACAACAAGGCCTTTTTTAATGCTTCCGGCAATTTCCTGTCCAACCGTCACTTTTGATTTTGTTACCCTTTGTACTACGGCACGCATAAATACTCACTCCCCTGCAGCATAAAAATACTCCTTATACCTGCTTATGCAAATAGACATAAAAATCACCCACTTTTATAAATAACTATTTCGGGGCGATTTCAGCCATCACCTGTTATTTCTGGTAATTTCAAAAACATTCGGAACCCTTTTTATCTTATTTATTATCTTTTCAAGCTGTTTCGTGTCCGTTATTTCGACAGTAAGGTTCATAACTGCGACATTGTCCTTTGTTGTCCTTGCGTTAATTGCTTTAAGCGGTATGCCCGAGTCCCCTATCACATTTGTTATTTCCATTAACAGTTGTGTCCTGTCGTGGGCTTTTACTGTTAATTCGGCCTGGTAGGACGCGGATTTTCCCTTATACCAGCTAACCTCAATCAATCTTGTATCGCCATCCGGGGTATTTTTCACATTAATGCAGTCGTCGCGATGAACCGAAACTCCCCTCCCCCTTGTAATGTATCCGACTATGCTGTCGCCCGGAACGGGGTTGCAGCATTTTGACAGGCGGACGAGGCAATTGTCAACTCCCTTAACAATTACACCACTTTCAGGTTTTTTAGGCTCCCGTTTCTTTTTTTCCCTTTCTTGAACTTTACCTGTTTCAAGCAGGAATTTTTTCTGCTCTTCGGGAGGAAGAGTTTTACGATATTCGTCCTTAAGCCTTGAAATAACTTTCCGGCTGGATATCGCATCGAGGCCTATCGCGGCATACATTTCGTCAGCGCTGTGAAAATTATATTTTTTAAGCGCCGTTTCGATTAACTCCTGTTTTAATAATTGCTGCGGGGAAAGCCGCTGCTTTTTCAACTCTTTATCGAAAAGCTCTTTTCCGCGTTCTATGTTTTCTTCACGTTTTTCTTTTTTAAACCATTGATTTATTTTGTTTCTCGCCTGAGAAGTTTTTACTTTTTTGAGCCAGTCACGGCTCGGACCTTTACTTGCGGAAGAAGTGATAATTTCAACTATGTCACCGTTTTTCAATTCATAATCCAAAGTCTCTATCTTTCCGTTTACTTTTGCGCCTATCATGCTGTTTCCGATTGCGCTGTGTATTGAATAAGCAAAGTCAATCGGCGTTGATCCTGCTTTCAAGCATTTTACATCACCTTTCGGAGTAAATACAAACACTTCGTCGGTAAATAAATCTATCTTCAGGTTTTCCATAAATTCATCCGGGTCCTGGGTTTCTTTCTGCCAATCAAGCAGCTGGCGCAGCCAAGCTAATTTGCTGTCCAAATCGTCATCCTGCTTTTCGCTCTCTTTATATCTCCAATGGGCCGCAATTCCTACTTCCGCAATCCTATGCATTTCCCATGTCCGAATTTGTACTTCAAACGGAATCCCCTCAGGTCCGATAAGGGTTGAATGCAGCGATTGGTACATATTCGGCTTCGGCATTGAAATATAGTCTTTGAATCTTCCCGGTATCGGTTTATATAATTCATGCACAAGGCCAAGAACCGCATAACAATCCTTAACCGTGTCGACAATTAATCGAATTGCAAACAAATCATATATCTGTTCTATATCCCTATGCTGTTTTATCATTTTGTTATATATACTGTAGAAATGCTTGGGCCTGCCTTCAATATGCGCCTCGATACCAAGTTCCTTTGATTTTTCGGAAACGGTTTTTATTATTCTTTCAATATACTCCTCGCGCTCTTTGCGTTTTTTTGCTATTTTGTCGACAAGATCATAATACTTTTTCTCATCCAGATAACGCAGGCTTAGGTCTTCAAGCTCCCATTTTATTTTGTAGATACCAAGGCGGTGTGCCAGTGGTGAGTATATGTCAATCGTTTCACGCGCTATCTCAAGCTGTCTTTCTTTTGGTTTATATTTTAATGTACGCATATTGTGAAGGCGATCGGCAAGCTTTATAATAATAACACGTATGTCCTTTGACATCGCAAGAAACATTTTACGAAAGTTTTCGGCCTGAACTACCTGTTTTGTAGTATATGGAAGCTTAGTCAGCTTTGTCACTCCATCAACCAGATCAGCGACTTCCCGTCCGAAATGCTTTAACATTTTTTCATAGGTAAGATTAGTGTCTTCAACGGTATCATGCAGTATTCCCGCTACAATCGTTGTTATGTCCATTTCCATATCCGCAAGAATAATGGCAACCTCAAGCGGATGCGTTACAAAAGGGGCTCCGGAATTTCTTTTTTGACCTTTGTGGGCTTCCATCGCAAAACGGTACGCCTTTTCAATCAATTCCGAATTCAAATCCTTACCAATATAATCAAGTTTCTTTAAAAGCCTTTTGTACTGCTCAATCATGAAACCACCGTCATTCATCCACCGCCTGCCGCAGCGACAGTAAATATGAATACAGCGCCGAGTCTTCAAGTGAAGCTTTTTGAGTTGATTCAATGATACGTACGCCGTATTCCCCTTTTGTCAAACAGGAAAAACCAATGATACCCAACTGATCCAATACAATCATCCCTGCCAATAATTTGAAATAGTTCATTTTTATTTTGCTTCGGCTCAATTCTTCAGCCAGGTTAAATAACTGGCCGTCGGTAAAAGTTCTTTGGCCGCTCTTGCAAAGAAAACGGTACAAGCTCTTAAGGTCTTCCCTTGAAAGGCTTATATCATCGCAGTTTACCTTTTGGTTATTGATAACATTATAAATCCAATCACAGTTATTATCAAGAGAATCAACTTTTTCAGCCGCTTTAGCGAATATCCTGTTTCTTTTCAGAATGTTTTCCGTTGTTCTGATAGCCTTAACAAAAAGACGAAGTTCAGCCTTTTTCATGAATTTGTCAATTCCAATTGAAAAGACCAAATCTATGTCTTTATACAAACGTATACAAGGTTCCAGTTCCCCCATTCCAAAGCATATTGCTTTGAATTTAAAGCCTTTGGAACAAAGGCCAAGTGTTAAATGCTCTCCGTATTCACCGACACGTCTTTTATTTAGTACCGTCATGTTTTTAATACTGAATACAGGAGGCTGATTCCCTTCACCGAAAGGAGCCAATGCCATTATTGCTTTTGCGGCTTCAAGGTTTATTTCGTCCGGTTCAGCCTCGACATCTATGTTAATAGCCTGGACCATTGATAAATCAGAGCCGTCCGCATACAGATTAATCCTGCGGCGGAATTCATTGATATCACCGGTTCGCATCGTTATCCCGCCCGCCTGTTTATGCCCGCCGTACTTAATAAACAAGTCCCCGCAGTATTCCATTGCCGAATATATATTAAACCCATCGATGCTTCTTGCCGATCCTTTAGCAATATCACCGGATACCGAAAGAACAAAACAGGGTTTATAGTAACGTTCGACGAGCATTGACGCAACAATTCCGATAACTCCGTGATGCCAATCCTCGCCTTGAACCACCAATACTTTTTCGGCGGAATATTTGCTGTCGGATTCTATTTTCTGCACCGCCTTTTGATATATCTCTTCCTGAATTTTTTGGCGTGTTATATTCTCTGTATGAAGATCTATGGCCAGTTCTTCGAGCAGCCGTTCGTCTTTTTCAGTTAAAAGCCTGACAGCCCTGGAAGCGTCACCCATCCTGCCCGCCGCATTTAATCTTGGAGCTATTATAAACGAAAGTTTGCGTGAATCGACATCTTTCATTCCTGCGACGTTCATCAATGCAAGAATTCCCGGGTTAGGACAGCGCTTTATTTTTTCAATACCCGCCCATACAATGATCCTGTTTTCTTCCGTAAGGCTGACAATATCGGCAACCGTACCCACTGCTGCAAGGTCAACATAATCAAAATACTTATCCCCCATATTAAGCTTTTTGCACAAGGCCTGCACGATCTTGAACGATATTCCTGCTCCGCAAAGATGCTTAAAAGGGTACCGGCTGTTTTCAAGATTCGGGTTAACAACAGCATGGGCTTCCGGAATACTGTTAGTGACGGGCAGATGATGATCGGTTATTATAAAATCCATCTTCCTGTTTTTTTTCGCTAGTTCATTAACAATACAGTCTATCTTCTCTTTCGCCGATATTCCGCAGTCAACCGTCAGCATTAAGTCAAAACTGCCGTTGGAAATATAGTCAGCCGCTGTTTCCGATATTCCATATCCTTCATCAACCCTGTCGGGAATATAATAAGATACATCAATGCCAATTGATTTTAAAAAACTTAACAGGATAGATGTGGCAGTCACTCCGTCCGCATCATAGTCCCCATATATTATAACTTTTTCGCATTTGTCTCTTGACTCAATAATTCTTGTTATTGCTTTGTCCATATCAGGAAGCAGAAAAGGGTCATTCAGGTTTTTAGCCGCGGGTTTTAAAAACGCAATTATCTGTTCGGTATTGTATAATCCCCTTTTTATCAGGACTTTTGAAAGCAGTGACGGCAAACCAAGCCGCCTTGATATTTCATCAGCGGCTTTCTTTTCTATACTGCCCGTATTCCAGAACGCTTTATTGCCAATATAAAAATCTTCCCACATACTGCCCTCAATTTAAGAAAGAATACTAAACACTAATAACATATGTTATTAACTAATTCCCGATTAACTTTTTACGTAAAAGCCCGAAGGATTTCCTTCGGGCTTCTATACTTTTAATAATTTTTTGTTAGGGCATTTACCCTTTTCACCTGCTAAACTGCTGTCGATTTCTCTTTTTTAGTGGCATATCAGTAAAGATGAGGTCGGTTTTAGTGTCCAAATGCGCCCTTTTTACTTACTTGGACTTTCTCTTTCTTGCAGCCTCAGACTTCTTCTTACGCCTTACACTAGGCTTAATGTAATGTTCTCTTTTTCTAACTTCCGCAAGAACACCCGCCTTCGCGCATTGCCGTTTAAATCTCCTGAGCGCACTATCAAGGGATTCATTCTCTTTAACTCTAATTTCGGACACATCTTTCCCTCCCCTCTGTAACTTACAGTTGTGCCGGGGACTCACTCCACTTATGCAGGAAAAACCACTCCCTGCATGAAGCACATATATTATTATATAATAGAGCTTTAAACCACGTCAACATTTTTCTCGTCTTACCGCTTTTTCCGGATTTTTGACGATACTGTTCCCAAACACAAAACTATGAAGTATTATTGTACAATAGTTCAAACGGTTATATTAGTTTCTCATTAAGAC
>JAAYBO010000180.1 GCA_012730095.1 Clostridiaceae bacterium | reverse complement strand
GGTTGCGTTATTCAGGTATGCACTCATTGCTCCCATTCTTAATGAAACACACAGCCAGGCCACAGCAAAAGAATACATGGCATCGGTTTGCGGCAAAACCTATGATGTTCCTTACTACGGGAAACGGAAATTTTCTCCCGACACGCTAAAAACATGGCTTCTTTATTACCGTAAACATGGTATTGACGGACTCAAACCATCAAAGCGTTCTGACAAAGGCAGTACCCGAGTTCTTTCCGAAGCCGCTAAAGAGTATATTACTGCTGTAAAAGCGCAGACACCTGAGAAATCTATTATCTCTATCTATCATGAATTATTGGCAAAAGGAATTATTGAAGCCGGTTCAGTATCACCCTCCAGTATTCAGCGTTTTGTTTACAACCATAATTTAAACAAAGCAAAGAAAGTTCCGAAGGATCGCAGGGCCTTTTCCATGGAATACCCCGGCGATTGCTGGCAGACAGATATCTCTCAAGGTCCGTATCTTACAATCAACGGTAAAAAGATGAGAACCTACCTCATAGTCTATATTGATGATGCTTCAAGGGCTATTATGAAAGCTCTACTTTTTCCTGCTACAAGTGGCTACAAAAACTAAAGCCTTGAACTAATTCCTTCTCAATCATCGTGGACTAAGCTTAATTGAAATAATCCTTCGTCAAAACTGCCTATACCCCCGGTGGTTAATTTAATCGAAGGCGTGTGCGGCACACTGAAGCATAACAAAACAATCTGCATCTTCTTGTTTTATTGATAAGAAAATGCAGCTTTATATAAAATTATGCGGGCTGAACATATTATTGCCTATGCCTTTTATTATTCCATTAGTCGTCAGAGAGGCTTTTACGATACAGCTCAGTCTTCAAGACCGAGTTCCTCAAGCTTTGATTTGTCTCGTATGATAATTCTGCGGTGCCCTTTTAATTTGATCAGCCCTTCTTCCTCTAATGCGCTTAGTTTGCGGCTTAGGGTTTCCTGAGTCATCCCTAACTGAGAGGCAAGATCTCCTTTGGGCATGGGCAGAAGGATCTCCTTTTTGCCTTCCGACAGCTCAAGCAGAGCCCCGGCAACTCGTTTGGTCACCGAGCTTAAGCTGATATCCTCAATCCGGTTTTCCGCTTTTTCAAGCCTTCGGGAGAGTTCATCAATTACCTTAAATGCGATAGAAGGGTATTTTGACATCAGATCTTTAAGGCGTTCCCCTTGCAGAACGCACATCGTTGTCGATTCCAGCGCCTGAGCGTTATCAGTGAGGGGCAGAGAAGAGAAAAGTGACAGCTCTCCGATAAAATCCCCCGGCCCAACCAATCGGAGAACCTGTTCCTTCCCGCTTGCGTTTAATCGAAATAGCTTTGCCCGGCCCATGTGGAGGACAAAGAGAGTCCCGCCCTTATCGCCGGTTCTGTATATCATTTCGCCCTTTTCGAAGCTTCGGGATGATGCAATTTCCGCGATCTCCATTTTTTCTTCATGACTGAGACCTGCGAAAATTGGCACATTTTCTAAACAGCACATATGGCTTTTGCATTGATTACAGCATTGCATCCGCATTTTCTCCTTCCGTCCGCCTGAATGCCATGTATGCTAAAACAGTGAAGAAATGGGTAATGGGTGGGTTCTTAACTACCTGCTTATACCTATTATACAGCACATAAACATGGTTGGCAAAATCCAAAACAGCCTTTATATAGCCTATTTTTTCATTTTTGATTTAGATCAAATTATTTTCAGGTAAACTATGTTAAACTAAGCTTGAAAAAACAAAATAATAAGGAATGGAGGGGAGAAAAATGGCAAACAAACAAATATTTAATCAGGCAAAGGCAAAGCACTTTCAGACACTTAAACAGTATGTACCCATTGTAGCAAGAGTTCATGGAAAAAGTCACCCCGAGTTCCATGAAGTCCATAGGTTGTTTGATGAGATGAGTAAGAAAATAAAGGGATCAGTGACGGAAGTGCCTGAGCTGAACGAGGAATTTACCGCATTGAGGGAAATTACAAATAACTACACGGTTCCGGATGATGTATGCGAAAGCTATGAAGCGGTTTACAATATGCTTGCGGAACTGGATAAAGCATATCAAGCCTGACAGAAGAAGAACCGGAAAAGAAAGAAGGTGATGAAATGCAGAAGTTTATACTTAGCAGGAAAAATCACATAACATTGGTTAGCGCCATTTTAATTGCCATTGGTTTTGTAAGTAAGCTTGGCTTTAAAAACGAAGCTATAGCTGTTTGGGCATTGGTGACCGCTTCCGTTTTAGGCGTTGCACCGATTGCAATCCAGGCGTATCAAGCGCTAAAGGTCAAGGTTGTCAGTATTGATGTTTTGGTTACCATTGCGGTAGCCGGCGCATTTTTCATTAAAAACTTTGAAGAATCGGCAATTGTTACATTCCTGTTTTTATTTGGTGCATTTTTAGAGCAGCGCACATTAAATAAAACACGCTCGGCTATTAAAGAGCTCACAGAAATGGCGCCGGAAAGCGCTTTAAAGCAAATGGAAAACGGGGAGTTTGAAGAAGTTGATGTAGACGAAGTTGATGTGGGTGATATCTTACTTGTAAAAACCGGTGCAAAGATACCGGTTGACGGTACGGTATTATCCGGTGAAGGCAGTATCAATGAAGCGAGTATTACAGGGGAATCTCTTCCCGTTTCAAAGGAAAAGGGATCTAATGTATATGCTGGCACGATTCTGGACAATGGAACGATTCAAATTGTCGCGGACCGTGTAGGTGAAGATACAACGTTTGGTAAAATCATAGAGCTGGTAGAGGAGGCGCAGGACTCAAAATCAAAGGCGGAGCGCTTTATCGACCGGTTCTCGAAATACTATACTCCGGCTGTTCTTGTACTGGGCATTATCGTTTGGTTATTCTCGCGCAATCTCGAACTGGCCATTACGATTCTTGTCCTTGGCTGCCCCGGCGCTTTGGTGATAGGTGTTCCGGTATCCAATGTTGCCGGTATCGGAAATGGCGCGCGCCACGGTGTTTTGCTTAAAGGCAGTGAAGTGATTGGTGACTTCAGCAGGCTGGATACGATGGTATTCGATAAGACAGGCACATTAACCGTGGGAAATCCTTCGGTTGCGGAAAAAGAATATTATGGGGATAATATTGATGAAGCATTAGGATATCTTGCAAGTGTTGAACGCGAATCGGATCACCCGCTGGCAAAAGCAGTATTGGAGGAAATCGGCGAAACCTCATTCTCACCGGTTAAAAATACGGAAGTTGTGAAGGGCGGCGGAATTACGGCCAATGTCAATGGGCACAGAATTGCGGTTGGAAATGCCGCGTTAATGAAAAGAGAAGGTATTCAATTAAGTGAGAAAGCAAAAACCGACATGTACCGTTTCGAAAAAAACGGGAATTCACTTGTTATGACTTCTGTCGACGGGGAATTAAAGATTTTGATGGGTGTTCGTGATCGGATACGTCCCGGCGTTAAAGAGGATCTGTTAAGACTGAAGAGATTGGGCGTAAAGAACCTTGTTATGCTGTCGGGTGACAATCAGGGAACGGTTGATGTGGTTAGCCGGGAACTGGGTTTGACTGAAGCCCATGGAAACATGCTGCCTGAAGATAAATCGGCTTATATTAAGAAGTTGATTGATGAAAGAGGTCAAATTGTTGCTTTTGTTGGTGATGGTGTAAATGACAGCCCTTCGATTGCTTTGGCTGATATCGGTATTGCCATGGGGAGCGGTACGGATGTAGCAATAGAGACATCAGATGTTGTTTTAATGAATTCAGATTTTAGTCGGCTGCCCGTTGCGCTTGGACTGGCAAAAGCGATAGTCAGGAATATGAAGCAGAATATTTTCATTGCCATAGGAGTTGTACTGTTCCTGCTTGCCAGTGTGTTTTTCAGCGAATGGATGAATATGTCCATCGGTATGCTGGTACACGAATCCAGTATTCTGGTCGTAATCCTGAATGGTATGAGGCTCCTCAGATACAAATTAAGGTAGGAATGGATATCAAAACTACGAAAATTTAGAAAGGGTGAAAGAAATGAAAAAAGCAACGATTTATTTAGAAACATTAATCTGTCCGTCCTGTGTCCAAAAGATCGAAAACGCGGTAAAATTGTTAAACGGTGTGGATAAAGACAGCGTAAAGGTACTGTTTAATTCAAGCAAAGCAAAGTTTGACTTTGATGACGAAAAGCTGTCGGTCGAAGATGCTGAGAAAGCCATAACTGCGCTTGGTTATGAAGTTATAAAATCCCAGGTGAAATAAAATATCGTGCCTAAAGGCATAGTAGGAGCCGGCCCTGGCGGACCGGCTCTTACTGCGTCAATCTCATTTAATCATCACAAGCGTCAACTGTTTTTCAGCCGCAAACTGTGATATAATGGGAAAAAATTCAATCAGGGGGGAATTGCCTTGAAATTCAATGTAAACAGTCCGATATTGTTTATTTTAGGTGGAATTGTGATTGCCGCCGTGTTGGCGCAGAGCGTCTTTTTTTTAGTTAAAGCATGGAAACGGGGCCGTGAAATCGGCATGAGCGCCGATAAACTTAAACAAATTGCCGTGACCGCTGCCATTTTTACAATTGCCCCGGCAATAGCGATAGTAATCGGTGTTATAACCCTGTCCAAGGATCTGGGCGTTCCGCTGCCCTGGTTAAGACTGAGCGTTGTAGGTTCACTGTCATACGAGACAATAGCCGCAACTAACGCGGAAAATGCAATGGGCCTTAAATTCGGATCGGTCACAGGCCTGACCGCCAGTCAATACGTTACGATTGTCACCGTCATGACCGTAAGTATCATGGTGGGAGTATGGTTGGTTCCCCTGGTGGCCAAAAGGGTTCTGGGCGGTATGATAAACCTTGAAAAGCGTGACAAGAAATGGTCCGAGATTTTCTCCAACTCAATGTTTATCGGTATGATTGCCGCGTTCCTTGGCTTCATATTCAGTGATGTGTCCAGCGTATTTCAAGGCTCTGCTATAGGACTGATACCTGTCTGCGTGATGGCGGTGTCCGCTCTTGTCATGTGCCTGGCGGGCTTGGCCGTT
>JAAYBO010000179.1 GCA_012730095.1 Clostridiaceae bacterium | reverse complement strand
ATACCTTTCAATAAGAGGTGTCGCAATATTCATAAGAATTATTGCAAATGACACACCTTCGGGCATACCGCCGTATAACCTGAACAATGCCGTCAATATACCGCATCCGAAAGCATATATAGCGGCACCGGTTTTCGTTACCGGGCTTGTAACGTAATCGGTTGCCATAAAAACAGCTCCTAACAGAAGACCACCGGATAAAATATGATACAGCGGATCACCGGTAAAAATTCCGTCAGGCCCTAGTATCCATGTCATAACCGCGGTAGTTCCGGTAAAGATTACCGGTATATGCCAGGATATCACTCTTCTTCCCAGAAGATATATAAAGCCAAGCAAAATGGCAAAAGCTGATGTTTCTCCAATGCACCCGGCTATATTGCCCCAGAATAAATCACTGTACGAAAACGCAGCGTATGCCCCTTCTTTTAAGGCTCCTAACGGTGTTGCTGTTGCAACCGCGTCTGCCATTGGAGTAGCTGTTGAGACCGAGTCCGCGAACGGTTGTGTCCATTCAGTCATATAACGGGCCCACGCTACAATAAGAATAACCCTGGCCCCAAGAGCAGGATTCATAAAATTTTGCCCAAGACCGCCGAAAAGCTGCTTTATTATTACAATTGCAACAACCGCTCCTACAATCGCAATCCACAGAGGTATTGAAGGAGGGAGGTTCAAAGCCAGTAAAAGCCCCGTAACAACAGCGCTCAGATCTGATATTGTATTATCTCGCTTTAAGCCTTTCCGTACAAAATATTCAGCGGCAACAGCAGATACAACGGTTACAAGTATAACAGCTGCCACACGTATGCCGAAAAACCATATCCCCGCTACTACGGCAGGCAACAGCGCAATAATTACATCCAGCATTATTCTGCGATTTGAGCTGCTGTCACGCAAATGAGGGGACGAACAAACATATAATCTATTTTCCAAGTGTAATTCACCCCATTCCTTTTATCCTAAGCTTTCTTTGCATTCCTTCTTACAGCTTGTTTTCCAAGGCGTATCGATTGGACAAGATGCCTTTTAGCGGGGCATACATACGAACAGCTCCCGCATTCAATGCAGTCGAGCACATGAAACTTTTCCAGTTCGTCATACCTTTGGGCCATTACCAAACGGTTTATATCAAATGGCAGCAAATTCATAGGACATGCCGATACACAACGCCCGCACCGTATACATGGAGATTCCGGCGGGAGGTCCCCTTCATCCTTGTCAAACGCCAATATCGCATTCGTATTTTTTATAATCGATGTCTCAAGCGAGTATTGGGCAATACCCATCATTGGACCACCCATCAAAACTTTATACGGTCTGGATAATAACCCTCCTGAATACTCAAAAACATCGTTGAGTGAAGTCCCGATAAGGACTTCAATATTCTTTGGCTCTCTCACAACCGGGCCATCAACCGTGACCCGTTTTTTGATTAGCGGCATTCCTGTTTCAACATATTTTGCCATAAACGAAATAGTGTTAACGTTAAATACGAGGCATCCAACATCAGCCGGGAGCTTCCCTGGCGGAACTTTTCTTCCGGTAACCGCATATATCAAAGTTTTTTCAGCACCTTGCGGATAACGGGAACGAAGCGAACAAACTGATATCCTGCTGTCGTTTTTACTTTTCTCTTTTAAAAGGCTTATTGCTTTAGGCTTATTGTCTTCAAATCCGATAACCGCCTTCGGGATTCCAAGCATATCAAGTACCAGTTTTATCCCTTTAATAATATCCGGAGCGAATTCAATACATTCCCTGTAATCGGAAGTAATATAAGGTTCGCACTCGGCTGCGTTAATGATTAAATATTCAATTTTTTTATCTTTCGGAGGGTTCAGCTTTACATGTGACGGAAAACCCGCCCCTCCAAGGCCTACAAGGCCTGATCTCCTTATGGCCTCAATAAAATCATCCCTGCTGTTTACAGAAGGAGCCTTTACGCCTTCAAATATCTCTTGCTTATTATCAGCTTCAATTTCAACCGACATTACTAAGTGCCCGCTGGCATAAAGCATCGGTTCAACCCGTTTTACAGTTCCTGAAACACTTGAATGTACAGGAGCGGATACATACGCATCCGAGTCACCTATTACCTGCCCCAATTTAACAATATCTCCCTTTTTTACTGTTGGCCGGCACGGCGCTCCAATATGCTGAACCATAGGAATGATCACCTTTGACGGCGTATCCATCACAACAGTTTCCATATCAGCCGTATTTTTACGGTGAGGTGCAGGAACACCGCCTGCAAATGGTTTATTTAATAAAAGCATTGTACCACCTCGTCTTCAAAGTAAATTAAGCCAATTTATTGCATTACATAAAATTACTATTAGTAAATCAAATATCATAACTGTTAAGATAACGGAATAAATTTGGCAGGACAAACCTGGCTTTTATCCTTATCAATAATAAAAAACCGACAAATCACAAAATCTCCATTGTTATATTAACATATGACGTATACTTTGTGAATATATTTTTGTTTATTGTATACAAATTGCAAATGCGATAATACGCCAGTATCAAGACTTACCGTTTATTTTTCCATTCCGGATAAATCAAGATCAAACCCGGAAACAATCAGCGGAAGATCCATAAGTTCCGTCCCGGCAAGGCAGCCGGGCAAAAATGAAATATTCACGGATGTATCATTTCTAAAAAATATTGAAGAAACTGTATCCTGTTCCAGCTTAACACGCACAATTACTTCGCCGTTTGCTCCCGGCTCTCTGACAAGCGCTTCACCGCTTTCTTTTATTTCAGCCTCCTGCTTTACTTCTCCTTTCGGCATATTTTCAATGCCCCTGTCTATTAACCTGAGAGACTGAGTTACGTCATCAAATTTCAACATAGTGCGCGCAAAACAATTGCTTTCCTCAGCAACCAGTGTCGTATAGGACAGCGCATCATACGGCATTTTTGAATATTTTCTCGAATCAACCGCATTCCCCGCCGCACGCGTTAATCTTCCCGATGCCATCATCGCAGTTTCCCTGTCAATGAAACCGGCTGATCTTAACCTTTTTGTAATTGCCGCGGTGCTTTCCCATCTTTTTTTTATATCCGCGAGATCGCTTTCTATTTCCTGCAGGACAGCATTTGCCGCATAAAAAGCATCCTTTGGGATATCTTTGCTAATGCCTCCTATTCTAATAACTCCGAACAGAAGCGGATGATTGCATATTAATCCCGCGGCTTCGCGGTATAGGCCAATAAGCCTTGAAATCCGGATGCTGTCGCTGTATAACCCAAGACATTGGGCCGTATTATATAGTCCATACAGATTTGCATTCACACAGCTCATTTCATTAATAATCATTCTAACCCATTGAGCTTTTTGCGGAACATCAATCCTGTTTATCTCCTCCACACCTGTAATGAACGCAAGAGATATTGAAATACCGCTTGCAGTTGAAACCCTTTCAAGTATATCGGGAATATCCCAAACCTTTCTGCCGGCACACAGCTTTTCCACTTCCCTGTAGTTATAACCTGTTTCAATCGATGCTTTTTTTATTATTTCATCTTTCATCAAAAGGTGAAATAAAATGGGCTCAGGAAGCAGTGGGTGAAACGGCCCCCAATCAATTAACGAATAACCTTCTTCATCAGTCGTTTTAACAGATTCCCTCCTGAATAAAACCGGAAATCTTAGTTCAATATCCGTTTCCATTCTGCCGCCGTAAGGGAAAACAAGAGTAACCGACGGTATAATCGTATTTTCAGGAACATTAATATCAACGGATTCGAATTGGCCTTCTTTTTCCAATAAATAATTAATAGCAACTTTATTGTCTAAGCCGGATGCATCGATGAGAAGCAGTTCAAACCCAAGAGATTTATAACCGAATAATTTCCTCATAAGCGACGTGCTTTGTTTTTCACTCCAGTTCCTTATCATGATCCCTCCCGTTTTCGCACTCTTTATAACCGTCTTCGACAACATTTATGACGGTTTCGAGCATCTCATCCATTCCAGGCGTACAGCCGCGCACACATGCATCCACAGGCAAAATTTCCTCAAGCGGATTAACGCCATTTCCCTCCCTGCGGAACAAGCTCCCCTCGCACGCACATGCTCCGGCGGCGACAACCGCTTTAGGTGAAGACATTTTTTTATACAATTGTTTTAAATAATCCGCGGACATATCATTAATACATCCTGCTACGAATAGAACATCGGCATGCCTCGGGTTACCGGTTAAAGTAATTCCCCTGCCGGAATCAAGCAGTAATGCCGTTTGAAACTGACGCGCGCAGCCTGTACATCCGCCCGCGTTAAAAAGCAATACCGATATGCTTTTGGCTCTTATTCCGTTCAACCAGGACATTGCAGCATCTCCTTTAATCCTGTTGCTAAAACTTCTAATATCATAACATATATAACCAGATATAGTTTATAGCCGGTAATCCTCCCGCCCATATCCATGAGTTCGTCATAACTTTTTTCCATGACATTCTTGGTACAATAGTACTAAGAAGCATCGCGGCAAGGTAAAAAATTGTTGAGACCAGAAACGAAATCCACGGCTTCCATGGCAAAAAATATGATATAAGCTTCAGCCAGATACCTGTTTCAATCCACTGTGTCAGTTGGACAACTCCAAGGCTCCGTCCGCCGTACGGCGTATACAGTGCCGTATCCAGAAACGACATCGCGTTTGCGTTGATACCGAAATCAAAATATCCAAGATTTCCTTTTATCATCGCCGCTGTAAACAAGCCTGCAGTAACGAGCGGAAGCCGAACGAGCAAAATATTTTCTGAAGAATATTGAATTACGCGTGACAACTGCAGCGTTTCCGTAACCTTATATAATGAAGCGGCTGCAGTCATCAGTGTAAAAGACCATACCGTCAGCCGTGCGATCCCTCTTTGCGCAGCCATTATTCCATATGGTTCCTTTGTGCTGCATGCACCGACAAGAACAAACAATTCCATCATAGTCAGCCCGGAAATGATTAACAGGATATTCTCTCCGGCAGCCACAAAATATAGGGTAATAAGTGCAAAAAGACATGCTCCCACAGGAAACCAGCGTGTTAGAGGACGGTTGTAATAATCTGTTTTTGAAAAGTGTTTAATTAACCGGTATATCGGCTGAAGAAGGTATGTTCTTTTTTGACCGGGAATGGCGTTTAATATAAAATTCTCCGTCAGATATATTATAGGAACTATAATAATTATTCCAATGAACCAAAGAATTATTTCAAGCATGATAACGCCACCCCCGCAATTAATATCATTAGTGAAATCCATCCCGTTCTGAGAATAATTCCCGGGTTGGCGCCCGACGGGATCCACGCGGTGAGCGAATAATGGTAAAAAACCCGGGACTGTGTATCATCGGCAGTTTTTTCTGATTTATTCAACCTGTGCATTATATAGAAACAAGCACCTAAAATAATAATTGCACCGCCGGCATAAATCAATCCCTTTCCAGGCGTCAGCATATATAAAATGCCTTCAAGGTTTGAATACGCTTCTATATTTTCGGCGGGCAAATAACCCATCGGTATAGGTTGATACTGGAAGTAATGATAAACGCTGCCGAGCATAAGATTGGCTGCAGCTACCAAAACAAAAGCAATTGGCAGAATAATCCGAAATATAACAGGGTAAGAATCGCTTTCAATACTTGTTTTATCCCCAGCGGATAAAAGAACCGACAGCCATCTGAATATTACCGCGGAAACCAAAATTAGGGCTGTAATCGTAAGCAGCATTGAAACCGGATTATCAGCCAAAAACCTTACATACAACAACCTTTGAAGAGCGGAATAAAACGGAGCGAACAGGAACAATATCATAGCAGCCGACATAAAAATTGTCATCTCCGGCATTTCTCTGTGCAGATTATACATATGCTCTACATCCTGTGTTCCTTTCATATATTCCAATATTGTTACACAGGCGAAAAGAAAAGTGACCGTTATTGCGGCAGCGGCAGTGTAGCCGACGGTAAAAAACATACTTTCCCTGCTTATAAAAATTGTTGATATTCCCCATCCGGCGACAGACATTAAAATGCCTTGCAAGATTTGCATTGCTTTTCGGGATATGCATGAGTAGTAAGCGCCGCCGACCATAACAAGGCTTCCAAAAATAATCATAAGCGTTAAAATTTTATTGTTAAGGCCGGTAAACAGAAAACTAAATTTCAGCAGAACCGCAATGGGAGACATAACAGACAAAATGAGTGCAGCAATTCCGGAAACGGGTGTGGGCATAGAAAAGAAGGTTTCCCAAATATATCTGTCGGGGATAAGGCATCCGATAACAATTGCCAATGCAAAAACCATTACGGCAATTAACACACGGATTTCTCCGATTTCGGCATTCAAACCATTTATATATAATGAACCGGTTTTTTGATATATAAACGGAATTGAAGCCATCCATACCGTAAGAACCAACTGTTGAACAATTAGTATGCCCGCCGCTCTTTTACGTCCGCTGTTTTTAAATGCTCTCAGGAATAATCCGATTGCTATATACATCCACTGGCAGAATAAAAACAAACCCGTAACGCTGTTAGCGGCAGCTAAACCTGCAAATGCGGCCATTAAAAGAAGAATTCCGGCTTCAATCTGTTTTTCCTGTATTTTAACCGATTTTTTCTGGCTGAAATACTTCTTAAGATAAATTAACGTTATCGGAATAAAAAACGCCATAATAAATGAACCTGCCAACAGCAAAACCTTGCCGTCATAATTAAATGACAAAAACGGAACAGCCTCTTGCGGTGAATTAAATATCTCAAACACAGCTAATGTAATTGACTGGATAAATGTAAGTACCGATATTATATAATGCTTGTCCAATAATGAAACGACAAAAACAAAAACAGTGGTTAACAATGCAATTAACTTCCATACTATATGCGGTAAATAAAAGCAATCCACATGGGAAGCCGGATTAATAAACAAATATACGGCGGAAAGAAAAAATAAAACGGCAGATATCTCAACAAAAATACGACTTGCCCTTCCCTGCGGGATGAGAAATGATATCAATAAAAGAACTACAGGACCCAATACTACCCCTAATACAATAAAACCCATTTGATCTTGGTTCCTTTCATTTTCTTATACCATAATCTTAAAAAATTATATCTCTTTTTATCTTTTTACTCAAGACTAATTCCTGATTCCTCTCTTTTCCTCGCAGCCTGGAATACAATCAGCGCCGCTGCAACTGCCGCATTTAAAGAATTTATTTTACCGTACAACGGTATTCTTATCAGAGTATCGCAGTTTTCTCTGACAAGACGGCTGATTCCGCTTCCTTCGCTCCCTATCACAACTGCCGTTGGTTGAATATAATCATATTCATAATATAATGTTTCCCCTAACATATCCGCTCCGACAATCCAAAAACCTGACTTTTTCAAATCGTTTATTGTCCTTGTCAGGTTTGTCACTTTTGATATCGGGATATGTTCCACTGCTCCGGCCGCCACTTTTGCTACAACGGGAGACAATGAAGCCGAACGCCTTTTTGGCAGGACAATGCCATGTACACCGGCACATTCCGCGGTTCTTATTATTGAACCAAGATTATTGGGATCGGTAATACCGTCAAGTATTAGTATTAAAGGCGTCTGTCCGGCCATTTCCGCCTTTTTAATAATATCGGATATATCAGCATAATTCACTGCCGCAGCTTCGGCAATCACTCCCTGATGACCGTGTGTAACCGACATTCCGTCAAGTTTGTCTTTATCAACAAATGTAACGACGATTCCCCGTTCTCTTGATTTTGCGTAAATCTTTTTCAGCACCGGGTCATTCATATTTTTGTCAATATAAATTCTGTTAATCGGATGTTCCGCCCTGAAAGCTTCAATAACAGCATTCTTGCCTTCCAGTCTTCCTGTTTCGCCGGTATCTTTCACATCTGTCGGCATATCTTTGTCAGAAGTTCTTCCGGCAGTGCCTCTGTCACTATTTTTCACTATTACCCGCACCTTCCTGTTCTATAATTTCGGCAGCGATATTCATCAGCTTGTTTAAGCGCTCATATTCGCCCATCAGATAAAGGTATCCCAATACTGTTTCAAACGCAGTCGCATGCCTGTAATCAATCATATCGGCGTTTTTCGGAACGGTAGCCGGATTTGTGTTTCTGCCGCGCCTGAAAATCTTCTTTTCTTCATCATCAAGCATATCATATAAGCATAACGCAATTCTTCCCTGAGCTTCCGCCTTGACATAGCCTGTCGCTTTAATATGCATTTTATGCGGGGATTCGTTTTTCTTCATAGCCAGCCTGCTTCTTATGAAAAGATCAAATACGGAATCACCGACAAAAGCCAGCACCAATGGCGATAATTGTTTTATATGCTTTATCGAATTTTCATCAACAGCGTTCATTTCTCAATACCTTTTTACCTATGCTATTATGATTTTACTTCAAGACCCCATATGAATCAAGGATAAAAGCGCTGTCCATATTGCTGATACTTCTGTAAATACCTTTATACTTCTCAATAGTTACCTGGTAATAATTGCATCCAATTGACGGTATGTCTCGAAATATATAGAATACACAAACAAAAAGATTCTGCACAAAAAATTTATGTACATTTTGTCCCTTGTTTTACACAAGCTTAAAATTCTATAATATATATGTACACTGATACTTTTAACATACTTTTACCTCCTTTCTTTTATAAAATAATAAATTTTAAACAATCGGAGTCAAAAGCTCCGATTTTTTCTTTTTATTTTTTCTTCAGTTGTTTTAAGCCTGATTGTTAAATCCATTTTCATGGTGTACACTATAATAAAGATTTCGTAGAATCCTTAATATACTATCCTTTTTGGGGGGAGCAAAAATAATGGATCTGAATGCCGCGGCAATAAAAAATATAATATTTCCCATGCTAAAGTACGCAAAAAACAATAACACATTAGAGTATCTGACAAACCTGAATAAAACCCAATTTTTGCCGACAGACGAAATTATTAATATCCAAAAAGAAAAACTTCGCAAGCTACTGCTGCATTGTGTAGAAAACATACCTGCGTACCAGTCTTATAAAGAGAATATTCACCTTATAGAAAAAGAGCCGATGGAAGCTCTTTCATACTTTCCGATACTTACAAAACAGCAGGTTAATGAAAGTCAGGACTTTTTTATTTTTCCGGATATCGATAAGTCCAGCCTTATTGCTAACCGCTCGGGAGGTTCAACCGGTCAGCCCGTCAGATTTTTTATCGACAGACCTACGTCTGAAAATTCCGAAGCGGCAAGATGGCGGGCACTATCCTGGTGGGATATCTCCATAGGCGATAAATGCCTGATGGTATGGGGAAACCCTCTTGAACTGAACAACCACCAAAAACTGATATATAACATGAAAGAAAGATTTTTAAAAAACATAATATTTGTATCGGCTTACAGCCTTAATCCTAAATCAATACATAACTATGCCAGGACAATAAATACCGCCAAACCGAAATATTTTTACGGATATGCGTCCGCGCTGCATCTTCTGGCCCAATTAGTTATTAAAAACAACATACAAATAAAACACCGTCCTAAAGTTATAGTATCAACCGCGGAAACGCTTTATGATTTTCAGCGCGAAATGATAGAAAAAGCTTTCGGCTGTAGAGTAATAAACGAATACGGCGCAAGAGACGCAGGAATAATAGCATATGAATGCGGAAATGGCAAAATGCACATATCCGCGGAGAATATGATTGTTGAAATAGTGGACATTGAAACTAAAAAACCTTTAAAACCTGGGGAAAGCGGGCTTGTTATTATTACAGACTTAAACAATTATTCAATGCCGCGTTTAAGATACCAGCTTGGAGATATTGCCACGCTCTCCGACTCAATATGCGGGTGCGGCATAAACCTTCCTTTGATTGAAAACGTGGAAGGCCGGGAGGATGATATATTTGTGTCGGCCGACGGAAATTATGTTCATGCGGTTTATTTTTGCAATCTTGCCCGGAGCTATCCAAGCATTAAGCAATTCCAGATCATCCAGAAAACAAGGCATGATCTATTGCTGAAAATAATAAAAAACGACCCATTCATTGAATCGGAAATCATGTCTTACATAAAAGAAATTTATAAAGTAATGGGCAGAATAAATATCGACATTGAATACGTTGATGCAATTAAGCCCGCCGCATCGGGAAAAATAAGGTATTCAAAACGCGAATTTCCATTAACTGTCTAGCGTTATCCTTTAAGATATTGAGATGTATATTCAACTGTAGTATAGTATAACGAGGAATAAAGATGGACCAGCCGCCTGTTAAATGCGGCGGGTACCGATGATATACGGGTGGATAATTTGAATACAAACGAAGTTAAAAAAATAATGGTAAAGGATACAATGCTGTATTTGCCGGCCAGAATAATCGAAGGTGCAATCGGACTTCTTACGATATCACTGTATACCCGGTTTTTTGCGCCTGATGTATATGGCACTTACGGTATTATTACCACCACGGTAAACATTTCATCCCTTTTGCTGCTTGGCTGGCTGATTCAATCGGTCTTCAGGTATGTAAATGATTTTGACGGGAACAAAAAGAAGGTTCTGTTTTTTTCCACATCCTTTACACTCTGGGTGTTAATAAACGGGGTTATATTATCAGGCGGGCTCGCCGGTATATTTTTATTTAGCCGCAGTAACGAAGCCTGGCTTACACAATTATATATTCTTGTTATTTTTATGTTCATCTCTTACAATACAACACAGATATTAATAAACGTGCTCTCCGCCACAAGAAGGACCAAACTCCTTCTTGGCCTTTCAATCTTTTCGGTCGCTGCAAAACTATTGCTTACAACGTTTTTTGTTTATTACTTTAAAACTAACTCAACCACTCCGGCTGCGGCGGTTATAAGCCATATAATCGTAGACGCGATTTTTATTCTGATTGCCGTACAGCGTACCCGTATATATAGATATATTACGTTCAGGCTTTTCTCGAAAAAGGTTTTACGAAAGTTCTTAGTATACAGCATGCCATTGGTTGGAGTAAATATAACAATGAGTATGCTGACCCTCTCGGACAGGTATGTAATCACTCCTATCCTCGGAACTGAAAAGATGGGTATATACCATGCAAACTATTCAATATCGTCTTCGGTATTCACCCTTATTCTTGTCGCTGTAATGCGTGGTGTTTATCCTGTTATACTAAAGACCTGGCGGCTGAACAACAAACCGCAGACCGAGCACTTTCTATCCCAGGCGGTAAGATATTTCCTTCTTATTTCGATGCCGGCTTTTACAGGTATATGCATCCTGTCGGATACAATATCTAAGCTTTTTCTTGACCCCAAGTTTTATGAACAGGGGTTTGTAATTATATGGGTCGCGGCAGGTATGCTGTTCTTCGGCCTGGCTGAATACAGCAACAAAGCCTGGGAACTGACATCAAACACAAAACCCTTGTTTTATAATACCGTAATTAGCGCAGTAATAAATCTTGGAATAAATATTATTTTCATTCCGATTTACGGCTATAGAGTGGCCGCGGTAAGCACAGCGTTCTCATATTTTGTATACCTTACCCTTTCTCTGGTGCGAAGCAGAAAAATATTAAAAATAGACTTCAGCATAAAGAGCCTGTCAAGAATATTTTTCAGCTGTGCTGTTATGGGTATTTCAGTATTTCTTGCTGTTGAATATCTTTCATCGTCCTTTATCGCTCTTCCTTTTATTATTTTATTCGGAATTGTGGTTTATTTCGTTTGCTTGTATGTTAGCAGGGAAATAGACAATGAAGTTAAATATGCCGTTAACTGGCTGAAAGATAAAAAAATTAGAAAGAATAAACAGGAGCTGCCATGAAAGTATTGCATTTAATAGGCGGCGGAGACGAAGGTGGAGCAAAAAGCCACGTTCTGTCGCTGGTACGGCAATTAAGCGATCATATAACAGTTAAGCTTATAAGCCTTCGCCCCGGACCTTTTACCGAAGACGCCAAGGCAATGGGTATCGATGCCGAAGTAGTTCGCTCAGGCAACATTTTCCGTGACATTAAAACGATAATCCGCATTATACGGTCAGGGGGTTTTGACATACTGCACACGCATGGAGCAAAAGCCAATATGATAGGAGTATTCGCTAAAAGAAACACCGGGATTCCTGTCGTATCCACCGTGCACAGCGATTACCGTCTGGATTACCTGCACAGTGTGCTGAAAATGTATACCTTTGGCCTGATTAACACCGTCGCTCTCCGATTTATCGATTACTACATCGGGGTTTCCAAAAACTATAAAGAAATGCTTATACGCCGCGGTTTTCCCGCTCACAGGATATATACAGTATATAACGGCATACCCTTTGACAACAGCATAGACATAATGCCTAAAGCTGATTTCGCAAAAAAATATGGTGTTGAATTGAAAAATGATGATGTTGCCGTCGGTATCCTTGCGAGGCTTCACCCCGTGAAAGGTCATACCGTTTTTTTAGATGCGGCGGAAAAGGTTCTTAAAAAGTTCCCGCGGACAAAATTCCTGATCGGAGGATGGGGAGACGAATTAAGACCGACACTTGAGAAAAGAGCCAAACAGCTTGGCATTTCGAACAATGTATTTTTCCTTGGCGCTGTGGCCGAGAATTATTCATTTTTCGAACATATCGATATAAATGTCCTAACCTCGTACAGTGAGAGTTTCCCTTATGTAATTCTTGAAGGCGCCCGCATGAAGAAAGCAACTGTTTCAAGCAGGGTTGGCGGACTTGAAGATCTTTTTGTCCAGGGGGAAAACGGGTTTTTATATACTCCCGGCGATAGTGACGCGCTTGCCGAACACCTTATAACACTTATTGGGGATCCGGGTAAACGCAAGGCTATGGGAGAAAAGCTCTATGGAGCCGCCAGGGTTAGTTTTTCCCTAAGAGCAATGACCGAAACTCAACTGAATATTTATAACTCAATCCTGAAACAAGAGGCTAAAATCAAAAAAGACGGAAAAGAATACGATATTGCAATACTTGGTTATTACGGTTACAGGAACAGCGGTGATGATGCAATTTTAAAATCTTTTATTGATCATCTTAAAAATAACCACAATAACTTATCGGTAATCGTCCTTTCTAATAATCCATCTGAAGCCAGAAGATTGTATAGTGTTCAGTCCGTATACCGTTTCCATCCATTCCGGATACCTCTCATTCTTTCAAAAACACGGCTTTTTGTTGCAGGGGGCGGAACACTGCTGCAGGACGATACAAGCAGCCGCTCACTTTGGTATTACCTGTTAATGCTTCATCTCGCGATGAAGAAAGGCGCCCGGCTCGCAATGCTGGCTAATGGCCTCGGACCTTTGACAAAGAAAAAGAACAGAAAGGCAGCCGCCAGGATTCTTGACAGGATGGATGTAATTACACTGCGTGATCCAAATGCATTTGAGGAACTTAAATCCCTGGAGGTCTCAAAACCGGTTACGATGGTAGCTGCAGACCTCGCTATGGCTCTTGCTCCCTGTGATCGCTTCCCCGGTTTGAAGCTTCTTTCATCAGAAGGCGTCCCAACGGATAAAAACCTTGTCGCGTTTTGTCTTAGAAAGTGGAAAAAGGTTAAGCGCTCCGAAAAAATACTGGCTGCCCTTGCCGATAAAATTGCGGATGAGTTCGACTTGATACCTTTGTTTATTCCGATGCAGCACCCTGACGATGTCCGGTTCCTGAAAAAAGTAATGTACCATATGACGCGGCCAGGGTATATAATGCAAAAACGTTACTCTGTTGATCAAACTTTATCGATCCTTGGGAATGCAAAGATGGTTGTGGGAATGCGCCTTCATTCACTTATATATGCCGCAAAACTCAGCATCCCTATGGTCGGGCTCGCTTATGAACCAAAAGTGAATTATTTTATGCAGTCGATCAATCAGCCCTATGTAAATTGGGATCGATATTTCTCAATGGAAGATTTAATGGAGAAAATATCAAATGTATGGACGAATGCTTCCCGAATAAGACGTGAACTGGACGAAATAAAACCCGTATTCGAAGAAAAAGTGAAAGAAGCGATGGAGCTTACCCTGTCTCTTCTGCCTGATGAGTGACATCATCAGGGTTTAATTCCATATTCCTTTCTGATTGGGAACGGCCGTAAGCAAGGAACATAACAACTCCCGCAAGCATCCAGAAATATGACGATATGAGCGGAATTTCGAGCATGTTTTCAGTAAAATTGTACATTACAATACCCACCAGGCTCGCCGTTATACCCCTCGCCCAATCCTTCTGCGCGATATCATTTATCTTTGATATTGCCCGCGAGCACCACATAACGGTATTGTACATCAAAATTACTAATGCGGTTAACCCAAATATACCCATCTCCACAGCGGTTTTCAGGTAATAATTGTCCATCGAAAAGGTTTTGTTCAGCTTATGGCTCAGAGCAACTGAGCCCCCAAACTGGCCGAGCCCCATTCCAGTCCAGAAATTCTCCCTGAAAAGTTCGAATCCCTGTATCGCTCTTAAAATTCTGCCGCCTTTGCTTGAGCTTTCTATATATTCGGGTGAAAGAAGGTACAAAATCCTGTTCGCCACCGATGGCACAAATATTACAGTAAAAACAAACAATGCGGCCATTATCAGCAAAGAAGGAACGAAAAATTTCCTGTTTTTCAACCACACATAAACCATCAGTGACAGAAAGCAAAAAATCCATCCGCCTCGCGATAACGTAAATAACAGCGCTGCACCCATAACAAAGATGACCCCGCCATAGTATAGTTTTCTTGCTCTGTCCTTTTCACCAAAGAACAATCCGACAGAAACGGGGATAAGCAGTGAAAGGTATCCGGCAAGCATATTCGGAGTGGTAAAGATTGAAAAAACCCTCGTGCGGACATTTCCTTCCATTTCATCTACCCAGTGCGCGGGGATTTCAACAGCCGCAATAAACTGGTAAATTGCATACAGGCTTACCAAAAGGCCTGATATAACCAGTATGTTCAAAATCCTTTTTGCGCCTTCTGCAGTTTTTAATAGCTGTGTTACGACGAAAAACCAGAACATATATTGAATTACAACCCTCAGCCCTTCAATACCTATTAAAAAATCTGGGGCAGCAATAAACAAAAATATTACTCCAAGAACCATAAACAGAATAATTGAAATATCAAGAGGGGTCTTGCGAAATGGTTTTTCTTTCACGCTTGTCAGCCATTTGTATAGCCAGACGGCGGCACACAGTAAAAGAGCCGCCTCATCCCAGAAGCTTGAAAGGAACGGATGATCAATTACTGATCTGAGGAAAAAATCAAAAACAGTATATAATGCCACTATAAGTGTTGCCTTCTCATAATCAAGAAACAGTATAGAAATAACGGCAGCAATAACTATAAGCGCCATAACCGGCAGCATACCAACCCACGATGCAGCCAGACCCAATATAAGTACCCCTGTAAAAAGGAACACCGCTTTTATTTTATTCATCTTTTACACCTTTATCCCAATACTAATAAATACACTTTGTAAATTAGGCTGTTCTTTACATACAATTTAAATTTTTCTCTGTCTATTGCAAACAATACCGCCGCGACAAAAGAAAGACACAAAAGAATTATATCTCTTTTCATCATCCTGTTTTGGATTATTCTGCCTGCTGCATACCCTATTCCGAAAACAGGAAATACAAAAGAGAAGAGTTTTTGCTGCGACATGCGGGCAATACCTTTGGCAGACGCGAACAAAAGGCTGGATTTTTTCCACCTGCAGAATGCGGATGAAAAGCGCATCGCGGTTTTATCCATCTTTTTAAATAATTTTTTTATTACACAAACAAAAACCGAATGCTCCGCTGAACTTTCACGATTCGCCACAGCTTTTACGCATCTGCCCAATATGCTGTGCCCGTAAGCGCATACAATTCCCGAAACAAACTTGGAAAGGATGCTGTTTCTATAAAAAATAATTAATTTACTATACAGTGCATAAAAAATGCTTCCTTCAAGAATACGCATTATACTACCCCTATTCCTCAACAGCTGTAATAATTGCGGGAATTTCAACGTATCTTGTTTTCAAAACCATATCTTTTCCTACGGTAGCATGCAACTGGCCAAGAAAAATCATAGGATCGTCAAGAGAATCCGAAACCCTTACCTTAACATATATATCCATTAGCTTAGGATGCTCCTGTACAACAATTCTTCCGTCGGAGGTGTATACGTCTATTTCCGCGGGTTCGCTTCTGACCTCGATAATTTCGGCATCTATAAACCCTCCGGCATAATAAAGTTTGTCCCCGACATTCATTGCATTTAGAACGTCATCACCATAAGCGGGGCATTTAATTGTAATAATATAATCCTTCATGTTTACCGTGTCTGAAGGTTTGTCCCGATTTATATACCAAATACCGCCGGCGATAAGAAGAACAACAATCAAAAGCACCGCAAGGTCAATAATATTAATAAGACCGAACAGTTTGCCTTTTTCGTCCAATACTTTCATTTTTTATACATCCTTTCGATAATTTGCCTGTAGTTTTCTTAAACCAATTATTCTCAGTTATACTCGATAAATATAATATAACAACGGAAGGTTTTGTGCAAGCAAAACCATCACACAGCGCGCAAACAATTCCACAATCTATAAGGCTACTTCCTAACATTATTCCCGCGGGTCCTGCTTCGGGTGTTTCGTTTCCTAGGTCGACAAAGCACATACCGTTTAACACGCTTTGGGTTCTTTTTATTCTTACTGGGAGGTCTCCATATCCCGGGTCGCTCATTAACCCGCT
>JAAYBO010000178.1 GCA_012730095.1 Clostridiaceae bacterium | reverse complement strand
TATCGTCCGGGTTAAGAAGCCTTCCTTCCGCCGCTTTATACTCAAGGGCTGGCATTGCTTCAGGATTTATGCCGATGATGTTTACATAACCAATATACTTTCCGATCTCCATTTTCACATTTGTCTGGTAAAACGGGGTTACGGCTTCAACATTCGGTATCTGCGCAATTTTATCAAGCTCTTCCTGGCTAATCGTCGGCTCAACCCACACTTCATTGCGCCCTCTTCCGGTATTAAAATTCTCATAATTCGGATGCACGTTAATTACATTCATGCTTCCCATTTTGCTCATCTGTTCCTTATATGCAACATTTATTGCAATCCCAAGTGAAAGCATGATAATAATCGCGGTTGTCCCTATAACAATACCCAGCACCGTTAATATTGTCCTTACTTTACTTCGGAACAGGTTCTTCAGCGCCATCCTTATTATGTCAAATATCTTCATCGAACATCATCTCTTTCTTCTTCTTGCGTTTTTTCAGTATGATTATAAGAACAACTATCAAAACGACAACACCGCCGCCGATCGCAACCGGAACAACAGGGAAACCGGATTTTTGCGGACCGTCCATACCGGGAAATTCGCCGTTCATACCTGGCATCATGCCTCCGCCCGGGAAGTCCGGGTTCATTACTGGCATTGATTCCATTGCATTAATCGTAAACTCTCTTTCTATCCTGTGCGACTGTCCTGCCGCGTCCTCAAATGTAAAAACAAGAACTCCATGCAATTCTCCCGGCATAAGCGGGGTAACAGGGGCTTCATAATAATCGCTTCTTCCCATTTCAAAATTGCCGACAAAATAATTTGATTCTTTCGTGTCAAAATCACCCTCGGCCTTAATCATTAGATTCGAAAGTGTAACCTTACCCATATTATAAAACTCGGCTGTTAAATACACAGGTTCACCTACAAAAGCCGGTTCGGATACTATGACATCGGTTGTTTCAAGCTTTGCCGGCTGCACAACGGGAATGCCGAACACATCCTGCATGTTGAACTGCTTTATCTGGTCCTGTTCCTCATATTCGTACTCGAAAAGCGCTTTAACAACATATGTTTTTGCTTTCGCATCGGGAATTGTATACATAATCATTTCTTTTTCGGAAGATTCACCGGGCTCAAGGTTATCGATATAGAAAGTGTTGCTCGACTGTACAGGTGTAAATACGCTTCCCGTTTCTTCACTGCTCTCATCGACAACGAGCGTTATTTTCATATTCTGTACGGATTTCAATTTGCTCGTGTTTAAAAACTTCATGTTCAGAGTAAAGTTTTCCCCGGCGTTTACCATTCCAGGTTCGGTTGAGTATTCCGAAATTATAATTTTAGGTATCGTATTAAGCGTAGTTTTTTCTTCCGTACATTCAACGAGTACTCCCATATACTGTTCTTTCTTAACGCTTTCTTCCCCTTTCTTATATTCAATTACAGCTTTTATCGGATATGATCGGCTTTCACTGTCCTTAGCGGTAATAAAACTGAAAGCAACCGGTACACTTTCTCCGGCTTCAATTTTATTGATAATCATTACATTCAGAGACTGCGGAAGAATCTTATCATCCGTTTCTACCGAAATCTTGACATTTTCAGCCGCCGTCGATCCTGTGTTTTTTACATCCATCGACACGGTAAACGGCTGTCCCGCCAAAACAGTTTCTTTAGGGGTTGTGATATTTTCAGTTACAATATCCGCATCTTCCTCTTGCTCTTCTTCCTCTTCCTCACCCTCGACATATACATACATCGTGTATTTTTCGGGGGCCGCCGCTTCCTTATGGCTAAGCAATATCGTTATAGGATACGTGCCTGTTTCCATATCTTTTTTGGATTTCAGTTGATATGTAACCTCAATGTTTCGCAAGCCTTTCAACTCAAAGAAATACTGCTTTGTAATATTGTTAAGGACGTGGAATTCTCCGGCGTTTTCAATATCAACAGTCACATTTTCGGCCGTTAACGTCCCTGTATTCCATAAATCGAATGCTACGGTGAACTCCTGCTCAGGCTGAATTACC
>JAAYBO010000177.1 GCA_012730095.1 Clostridiaceae bacterium | reverse complement strand
TGTCTAAAATTATCAAATGGATTGATAACAAAGCCGAAACCGTTTTTGCGGGCACTTCGGATCATCACAGGCATTTTCCTGAGTGGGAAATGGCGGCGCTTGAACAGTGCTATGAATTAGTAGACTATGTCTCCCTTCATCATTATCATACGGCGCCGGAAAGCGATATTGCTAATTATTTGAATGTTTCATCCGTGTTTGAGGATTACATAAAAACAACCATTGCAACCTGCGATTACCTGCAGTCGAAGATCAGAAGTCCGAAAAAGATGTACATTTCCTTCGATGAGTATGGCGTACACTTCGGAAAACAGGGAGAGGTTCTGTTCGGGCGTAGGGGATGGCAGGATGTCACTAAGGATTACTTCCAGTTCCGCCCAAGGGATAATATATTCATAAAAAATGATCCGGAAAACTTTGTTGAAAGAAAAGAGATATTTATGTCATACCAAATGCTTAATGCCCTTGGTATTTCTTCAATACTTCTTACATTCCTGCGTCATGCGGACCGCGTCAGGATAGCCTGTATGACCGGTGGGCTTCGCGGAGCCATTGCCTTTAACGGCAGTCATGTCTGGAAGAACGCGGCATACTATCCATATTATCATTTGAATAAGCTCGCTCGCGGCGGCATTTCGATTCTACCCGTAGTGGACGGTCCAACGTTTAATACGAAGCAGTTTGCTCTGACAGGCTCATCACAGTGTTATGCGTATGAAAATGTGCAGGCAGTTGAAGCAGGAGCCGTTCATAATGAAGAAAAGGATGAAGTGGCTGTTTTTATCATAAACCGCGCGGCAGAAGATGACATTGAGATTTCCCTGGATGTCAGGGGGTTCGAAGGATATAAGCTGCTCAGGCATACTGAGATGTACACGGATGACCTCGAAAAAGGCAATAGTTTTGAAAACCCGGATGTGATCAAACCTTCTGAAAACCCTGACACAATGATGGAAGGCGGCAAGATAAAGGCTGTTGCAAAGAGGCTTTCGTGGAATGTTATATGTTTAAAAAAATAACCCTGCTGCGAAAACGACGCGGGCAGCCGACGAATAATTTAATTAAAGGAGATGAAGTTATGGCAAAGTTCGAGGATTTGTCAAGGTTATTGGAACGATTTGTTAAAGATGGACCCGCCGGATGCGGTTGTGCGATTGCCCGGCACGGCAAGACTTTATTTGAAGGATATTTTGGTTATGCGGATATTGAAGAGAAAAAACCCGTTACCGAAGAAACTGTTTTCCGACTTTTTTCAATGACGAAGGTAATTATCTGCACTGCTGCGATGATGCTTTTTGAAAGAGGCAAGTTTTTGCTCAATGAACCGATTTATGAATATTTCCCCGAATACAGGGATACGCATGTTTTAGTTATTCAACCTAATGGCAATGAGGTTATAAAGAAAGCTAAAAACCCCATGCTTATCAAACATGCCTTTATGATGTCCGTAGGTTTACCTTATCCGTTTTTTAATTCCCCAGTAGCCAGAAAAATGGAGAAAGTTAAAGATGATTTGGAAAAAAAACATGGAAAATATGATATTGTAACTGAAGTACGCGCTATGGGCAGCGTACCCGTCGCATTTGAACCGGGAACACGCTGGCTGTACGGATACGGGCATGACATAGTTGCCGGCCTCATTCAGCTCATTTCGGGAAAAACGGTAGGACAGTTTCTGCAGGAAGAAATATTTGATCCTCTTGGTATGAAGGATACCGGTTACCGTTTTCGTGGTGATATTGAATCAAGGATGGTTTCTGTTTACCAAAAAGAAGATAACGACGAGATGAAAAGGATATTAGGATTATTTGATGAATACCACCAGCCCGATGCGATATATGAGTCAGGAGGTGCTGGACTTTATTCTACCGTAAAGGATTACCTGAAATTCTCGCAGATGCTTGCAAACGGCGGAACTTACAATGGAGAGAGAATCATAGGGAGAAAAACAATAGACTTAATGAGAACGAATCATTTAGACAACGTGCAATTGAGTGATTTCACAAATTCGTATTTGGCGGGGTATGGTTATGGCCTTGGGGTAAGAACATTGATTAATAAAGCCGAAGGTTATTCAAACAGTTCCGTAGGTGAATTTGGCTGGACAGGAGCATTGGGCACATATGTATCGATTGACCCGCAGGAAGGAGCATCAGTAGTTTATATGCATCAAATGATGCCCAATATGGAAGAATACCACCATCTTCGTGTAAGAGCGACAGCATACGGATGCTTGTAATGAGGTAAAACAGGACAAGCTTTATAAACATTATCGAAATAAGGGTTGTATGTCGAAGGGGATTTCTGTATATTATATGCATACGGAAAACTTTCCGTAGAAGTGCTTATATACCACTTAAAATTTAAAATTGGAGGAAGATATAATGAAAAAACAAAGAGTCAATCCATATCTTCCATCGTGGGAATATATCCCGGATGGCGAACCTTATGTATTTAACGGCAGAGTATATGTCTACGGGTCTCATGACCGTTTTAACGGGTATGTATATTGTTTGAACGACTATGTATGCTGGTCGGCGCCTGTTGATGATCTATCTGACTGGAGATATGAAGGCGTAATTTACAAAAAAACGGATGACCCTCTTAATCCGGATGGAAGCATGTGTTTATATGCGCCAGATGTAACCGTGGGTCCCGACGGCAGGTATTATTTGTTCTATGTTTTGGACAAGGTTTCAATTGTATCGGTCGCGGTTTGCGATACACCGGCCGGCAAATACAAATTTTACGGCTATGTTCATTATCCTGACGGAACCCGTCTCGGCGAAAGGGAAAATGACCAGCCGCAGTTTGATCCTGGCGTTCTTACCGAGGGAGAAAAAACATACATGTATACGGGTTTTTGCGGCAGGGGTGACAAATCAAGAAAAGGTCCGATGGTAACTGTGCTCGGACCGGACATGCTTACGATTATTGAGGAACCGGTATTTATCGCTCCAAGCGAACCTTACAGCAAAGGAAGCAGTTTTGAAGGGCATGAGTTTTTTGAAGCACCATCTATCAGGAAAAAGGGGGACACATACTATTTCATATATTCCTCAGTTGCTATGCATGAACTGTGCTATGCCACAAGCAAATATCCGAATAAGGGATTTGAATACGGCGGTGTAATAGTCAGTAACTGCGATTTGCATATTGATACGTATAAGCCTGCGGAAAAACCTATGTTTTACGGAGGCAATAACCACGGCAGCATTGTTGAAATCAACGGCGAATGGTATATCTTTTATCACAGGCATACAAACGGCACAAACTTCAGCAGACAGGCGTGTCTTGAAAAAATTAAGTTTAATGACGACGGTTCAATCCCACAGGTCGAAATGACTTCGTGCGGTTCAATTGATGAGCCATTAATCGGCCGCGGCGAATATCCGGCTTATCTGGCATGCAATTTATTCTGTAAGGAAGAATCAATTTATACCGATTTCACGGGTTCATGGATGAACAATCAGTTCCCGAAAATCACGCAGGACGGCAAAGACGGCGATGAAGAAATCGGTTATATTGCAAATATGAAAGATTCAGCAACGGCAGGGTTCAAATATTTCGACTGCAAAGGCGTGAAGAATGTAAAAATAAAGACGCGCGGTTACTGCAGCGGCGAGTTTGAAGTGAAAACATCATGGAACGGTCCTGTTCTTGGAAAGATTCCCGTTGTTTTCTCGAATATATGGAAAGAGTATTCCGCCGATATAACAATTCCGGATGGAATACAGGCATTGTATTTTACTTACAGGGGCAGGGGAAGCGCAAGCCTCGCGTCGTTTACGCTGGGATAATATGCCGCCTCTTGTTCAATAGAAATTCTTATGCTTTACCGGAAGAGCTGATGAGGCAATAGATAGTAAGCCGATTATGCCGAATTGAAATACCGGATTAAAGACAACGGAAGATACCGCAATTTTTTCCGTTGTTTTATTTTTTTTAGGCATTAGAATTTTTTATATTTTGTATTGTGCAATAATTAGATATAGGGTACAATAAAAAGTGAAACGATTAACGTGGAGTTGATTAAAATAGCGGCAACAATGAAGGATGTAGCTGAATATGCAGGGTTATCAATAGCTACGGTATCAAAATACATTAACGGAATAAAAGTGAAGGAAGAGAATAAAAAACGCATTGATGAGGCTATAAAAGCCCTTGATTTCAGGGTAAACGAAATAGCGCGCGGTCTGAAAACGAAAAAAACAACAACGGTAGGCGTGCTCATCCCAAGTCTCGAAAATATTTTTTCAACAACGATAGTTTCGAAAGTTGAGAGCATCCTGCTGAAATACGGGTACAGTACGATAATTTGTGATTACAGGCAAAACAGGGAACTTGAAAACGAAAAGTTCGATTTTTTAATAAACAAACAGGTAGACGGTATTATTCTCGTACCTTACGGGATTAATGAAAGCAAAATTATAGAAGCCCTGAAAGAGGATATTCCGGTTATACTCATAGACAGATCGATTAGGGGAGTCGATTGTGACATAGTTCTGGCCGATAACCTGAATGCCGCTTATAATGCGGTTGAAATACTGATTACAAAGGGCCACAGAAGAATAGGCATTATCTGCGGGCCGCAGGACATTTATACGGCACAGGAGAGGCTGAAGGGGTATATAAGGATTCATGAAGATTACGAGCTTGAGATTGACGAGAATTTGATAAAGTACGGGGATTATGAAATTCAAAGCGGTATAACGCTTATGAATGAGTTCCTCGATCAAAAGAATCCTCCGTCGGCGGTTTTTATAACAAACTATGAAATGACGCTCGGAGCAATAATGGCTCTTAACAGCAGAAATATTAAAATACCGGATGAAATATCAATTATCGGATTTGACAATATTCAGCTTGCAAACGTGGTAAAACCAAAGCTTTCCATTGTAGTACAGCCAATGCAGCAGATAGGCGAATTTGCCGCAAATCTGCTGATTAAGAGAATGAAAGGTGATGACAGCGGTTTTCCGGCAATGGTACGTTTAAAAACGGAAATTCTTGAAGGAGAATCGGTGGCTGTAATAAATTCGTATATTTAATGCAAATATTCATTAATTCAGTTTATGCTTCAAAAAAAGTTAAACGATTAAGACAAAATTAATTATTTACATAAAACGATTAGAAAAAATATAAATAGTAAGACTATAAAACAATAAAAACGATTTCTGCCGTTCGTGAATGTTATGCAGAATGGAGGCAGAGGCAGGAAAACAGTATATATTGCAATATACGTTTTTGAAAAGGGGTATTTGTATGAGTAAGATTCTTCTGGGAATTGATATCGGAACGTCGGCATGCAAGGTAGCGGCTTTCGGCAGTGACGGAACGGTGCTGGCCCAGTCCGCGCGCGAATATAACGTATATTACCCGGAGCCCGGTTTTGTTGAGCAGGATCCGATGGAATGGTGGAAAAGCGTGACCGACGCGATAAGAGAGATTATAGATTCCGGAAAAATAAAGCCCGATCAAATTGCAGGGATAGGAATTGACGGTCAAAGCTGGTCGGCAATCCCGGTAGACAAAGACGGAAATGTTTTACATAACACACCCATATGGATGGATACGAGATCAAAGGAAATTTGCAGTGAAATAATTGAGAAAATCGGGTTTGACCGTATTTTCAACGTTAGCGGTAATGCATTCGAACCTACATATACAACTCCGAAAATTCTATGGTTTAAATTCAACAAGCCTGAAGTCTATAATAAAACCTATAAATTTCTTCAGAGCAACAGTTTCATAGCATATAAGCTTACCGGCGTTATGACGCAGGATAAGTCGCAGGGATACGGTCTTCATTTATTCAATATGAAAACGGGCTTGTATGAAAGCTCTTTGTCCGAAGAGCTCGGAATTCCTGTCGAAATGCTTCCCGATATTTATTCGTGCCATGATATTATCGGTGAGGTTACTCCCGAAGCGGCAGAAATTACGGGTTTAGTTGCCGGTACTCCCGTAGCTGCGGGTGGGCTCGATGCCGCATGCGGCACATTGGGCGCAGGCGTTGTTGAAGCGGGCCAGGCCCAGGAACAGGGAGGCCAGGCAGGCGGAATGAGCCTTTGCCTCGATAACGCGACAGCTCATCCAAAACTCATTTTAAGCTACCATGTTATACCGGATTTGTGGTTATTGCAGGGCGGAACGGTAGGCGGCGGCAGCCTTAAATGGTTCCGCGGCGAATTCGGGTATTATGAAGAGAATGAAGCAAAACTTACCGGGAAGCGGGCTTTTCAAATTATGGACGAAGAGGCTTCGAAAATACCGAAGGGTTCGGAAGGGCTTATTTTCCTTCCATATATGGCCGGGGAGCGCTCGCCGATTTGGGACAGCAGAGCCAAGGGTGTGTTTTTTGGGCTTGATTACAGTAAAACCAGAGCCCATATGATACGTGCAATCCTGGAAGGATGCGCGTACGCGCTTTACCATAACATTAAAACCGCGGAAGAAGCCGGTGTATCCGCTGGTGTGCTCAATGCGATGGGCGGAGCAGCAAACAGTACTCTTTGGACTCAAATTAAAGCGGACGTCACGGGCAGGGTTATCAATGTTCCGGCGTCGGATACTGCCACTACTTTAGGAGCGGCAATACTTGCCGGTGTCGGCACGGGATTTTATAAAAGCTTTAAGGATGCTGCAGAACGCACCGTTACCGTTAAAAGAGTGCATGAGCCCGATATGAAAGCCCATGAATTATATTCAAGGTATTATGAAATCTATCTTGAGATATATGAAAAATTGAAAGATACGATGCAAAAACGTGTCTGAATTTATCTAAATATGACTAAGATTGGTGGGATTATTATGAAAGCAGCCGTACTACATGCAAAAGACGATTTGAGGTATGAAGATTATCCGACCCCAAAACCTGGAGAAGGACAAGTGCTTGTCAGGGTAAAAGCCGCCGGCGTCTGTGGTTCCGATATACCGAGAGTATTGGGCGATGCCGCGCATTTCTACCCGATTATCCTCGGCCATGAGTTTTCGGGAGAAGTAGAGGCTGTCGGCAGCGGGGTCGATACAGTTTCGGTAGGCGACAGGGTCGCGGCAGTTCCGCTCATTCCCTGTTTTGATTGTTCCGATTGTCAAAAAGGCAATTACTCCCAGTGCGGAAATTACAGTTTTGTAGGGTCAAGAATACAGGGTGGATTTGCCGATTATGTCGTTCTTCCGCAGAGAAATGTCGTAAAGTTTGATAAGACTGTTTCTTTCGAGCAGGGAGCGTTTTTTGAACCTTCCACCGTCGCACTTCACGGGCTTAAATGCGCAGGATACAAGGGAGGCAAGGATGCAGCTATTCTTGGCGGAGGAACGATAGGGCTGTTTGCGGCGCAGTGGGCATTAATATACGGAGCGAAAAGAGTGTTTGTATTTGATATTGATAACGAAAGACTTGCTTTGGCAAAAAAACTTGGAGCTGATGCAGTAATTAACACGCTTGATCCCGATTTTAGGGAAACGGTAAAAGATTATACAAACGGAAAAGGGTTCGGGTTCGTTTTTGAGACCGCCGGTGTGGATGCAACAATGAAACTTGCGTTTGAACTGGCTGGCAATAAATCAAGTCTCTGTTTTATCGGCACTCCGACAAAGGACCTTGTTTTTACACCGAAGCTTTTTGAAAATATGAACCGGAAAGAATTTAAACTAACAGGTTCATGGATGTCTTACAGCGCTCCTTTCCCCGGAGACGAATGGGAGCTTACGGCGCATTTTTTCAATAACGGCAAACTGAAGTTCGACGACAGCCTGATATTTAAAAAACTGCCGATGAAAGATGCGAAAGAGGCGTTTGACATGTATAAGACGCCGGGTAAGGTTAAAGGCAAGATCCTTCTTGTAAACGATTAGAAAAAGAGGTGGGAAACTTGGACAAAATACATCCGCTGAAAAAAATCGTAGAGCTGCAGAAAAAAGGCATACCCGCGGGGATATACTCGGCTTGCAGCGCGAATGAACTTGTACTTGAAGCCTGCATGGAGCGGGCAATGAAAGATTCCGACTATGTATTGATAGAAGCAACCGCAAACCAGGTAAACCAATATGGAGGATATACGGGAATGAAACCTGTGGACTTCAGCAGGTTTGTTTACTCAATCGCTGAAAAGGTAAAGTTTCCGGACGATAAAATAATCCTTGGCGGCGATCATCTCGGACCTCTGACATGGAAGGGTCTGCCTGCGGAGAAAGCCATGGAAGAAGCAAAGGAGCTTATAAGGCAATTTGTTTACGCTGGTTTTACAAAAATACATATTGATACAAGCATGCATCTTGGGGACGATGATAAAGCAAAAAAACTTGAAACAACGGTAATTGCCGAACGCGGCGCGGTTCTTGCAAAAGCTGCCGAAAAAGCCTTTGAAGAGCTTGCTGCTTCGAATCCTCACGCATTACATCCTGTATATGTAATTGGAAGCGAGGTTCCGATTCCGGGCGGCAGCCAGGGAGAAGAAGAGCAGCTTCAGGTTACGTCGCCGGACGATTTCCGCGAAACCGTAAACCTGTTCAGGGAAGAATTTTACCGAAATAACCTTGATAGTGCATGGGAAAATGTAATAGCAATTGTAGTGCAGCCCGGTGTCGAATTCGGCGATGACAGCATTCATGAGTATGACCGTAATGCCGCTGAAGAACTCTGTAAAGAACTGAAAAATTATCCGAGTCTCGTTTTTGAAGGCCATTCCACTGATTATCAGACGCCTGAAGCTCTAAAAGAGATGGTGGAAGACGGAATCGCGGTACTTAAGGTGGGACCCGCGCTCACTTTCGCACTGCGGGAAGCACTTTTTGCGCTAAATCATATTGAAAATGAACTGCTTAAAGGCAGGAACGGCATTGAGCTTTCCAATTTCATCGAAGTCCTTGACGAGACGATGGTTAACAAGCCTGAAAACTGGATAAAGCACTATCACGGGAATGACGAAAAGCTTCGGCTCTCAAGGAAATACAGTTTTTCGGACAGAAGCCGGTATTACCTGCCGCTGCCCGAAGTACAGCAGGCGCTTGATAGACTCATGCGCAATCTGAAAACCGTTGACATACCGCTGTCATTAATAAGCCAGTATATGCCGGTTCAGTATGATCGAATCAGATCGGACCTGTTAGGAAAAGATCCCGAAAGCCTTGCAAAGGACAGGGTTATCAATTGTATTGATCAATATTTATATGGCACAAAGCCGTAAAAATTATCAGAAAGGGGTTGTTTTTAATGTTGAAAGGCATTCCGGGTATTTTATCGCCGGAGCTTTTGAAAGTATTAATGGAGATGGGGCATGGAGATGAAATTGTCCTCGCGGACGGCAATTTTCCCGCCGCATCTATTGCGAACAAACTTATACGCTGTGACGGTCACAATATTCCTGAGCTGCTTGACGCGATACTGAAATTATTCCCGCTGGACCCGTATGTTGATTCGCCTGTGGCGCTCATGCAGGTGGTTCCCGGCGACCCTGTCGAAACACCTATATGGGATGTGTATAAGGATATTGTCAGGAAGCACGAACCTGAAAACAACAAGTTTGAGAATATTGAGCGATTCGCCTTTTATGAAAGGGCAAAAAAGGCTTATGCGGTAGTTGCGACGGGAGAAAAAGCGCTTTATGCGAATATAATTCTGAAAAAAGGCGTCGTTGTTGAAAAATAAGAACGAAATAATATTCTGTTTGGATGCAATAATCTCTGTACTAATGGCCGGCTAAATTGAAAACTTTAGTTGGGCGAAAAATATATTATAAGGGGGAGATTTAGTATGACTGGTAGATTTAACGATGCGGTTGATCCTAATTTGGTCCCGCAGAGAACTTTAAAGGGCGGCGATAAAATTCCGGGCATTGGAATGGGAACGTTTGGGTCGGATCGTTTTTCCGGTGAAGATATTGCCGCAGCGGTAAAAGGAGCAGCTGAAGCCGGATTCAGGCTGTTTGACTGCGCTTCCGTTTACGGAAATGAGCACCTGATCGGTGAAGTATTCCAGGAAATTATGAAAAGCGGCATTAAAAGAGAGGAATTGACTATTACCTCGAAAGTGTGGAACGATATGCACGGCAAAGGGGATGTATTGCTGTCATGCGCGCAGTCTCTCAAGGATTTAAAACTTGACTACATTGATATTTACTTTGTGCACTGGCCGTTCCGGAATTTCCATCCGAAAGGGGCACCGCCCGATTACCATAACAAGGATGCCAAGCCGTACAACCATGAAGAGTACATGGAAACGTGGTATCAGATGGAAAGACTGGTCCGGGCAGGCCTGGTAAGACATATCGGAACTTCAAACATGACAATACCAAAGCTGAAGCTGCTTCTCAGGGATGCCCGCATTATGCCTTCAGCGAATGAAATGGAGCTTCATCCTACTTTCCAGCAGCCTGAGTTGTTCAATTTCTGTATTGAACACGGCATACAGCCTATTGGATTCAGTCCCATCGGTTCGCCTACAAGACCTGATCGTGATAAGACACCTGATGATTATGTTGATATAGAGGAGCCAGTCGTTGTTAAAATCGCGAAGGCACATAATGTCCATCCCGCCGTAATATGTCTGAAATGGGCGGTGCAGCGAGGTCAAATACCGATACCATTCTCTATTTACCGAAACGAATACGTAAGCAATATTCGCTCCACGGTTGAGGATCCGCTGACAGACGAAGAAATGAAGGAGCTTGAAGGCGTTGACAAGAATTGCCGCCTTATCAAAGGACAGGTATTCCTTTGGGATGGAGCCAAAGGCTGGGAAGACCTATGGGATTTAAACGGTGAAATTACAAGTTAAAACGTTTTTATTAATAAAAAAGTGGATTAACCCTTTCTAATACAATTCAGGTGACTTGTATATTTAAAGTGCCGGATGTATGCGGCTTTTAGAGCCGCACATCCGGCCAATTTTTATTTGGTTCGTGTTCTTTTAAATTTTTTTCAATCAAAAAAAACGAACGATTGCCTGTTATTAATTAACCAGCTTATAGTATTTTATATTTCACATTGCAGCTATTATATTGTATAATAATTGTGTAAAACGTTATACTAAGGCATATTTTATCGGCATAATACAAGGAGGAGAAAGGCAAATGAATACAATTTACAAAGACTTGCCTTACAAATCAGTTGAACTGCTACCAGGAATACTCAAAAAAAAGGTCGAATCGAACCGCAAATATCTTTTAAGCCTGAATACGGAAAATCTGTTGAGAAATCATTACTTTGAAGCCGGTTTATGGAGTACGAACAATAAACCTGATAACGATATTCATTGGGGTTGGGAATCACCAACATGCCAGCTTAGAGGTCATTTCCTCGGGCATTGGCTTTCGGCGGCGGCAAGGCTCTATGCCGCAACAGGCGACGCCGAGGTAAAGGGAAAGGCGGACAGGATAATATCCGAACTTGGAAAATGCCAGAAGGAAAACGGAGGAGAATGGGTTGGTTCAATTCCAGAAAAGTATTTGGAGTGGATTTCCGCGGGAAAAGATGTATGGGCTCCCCAGTATAACCTGCATAAAACTTTTATGGGGCTTTTGGATATGTACCGGATTGCAGGGAATAAACAAGCACTTGACATAGCTATTTCATGGTCCAAGTGGTTCCATAGATGGTCGGGACAATACACGCGCGAAGAATTTGATGATATTTTGGATTATGAAACGGGCGGGATGCTCGAAATCTGGGCGGACTTATATGAAATAACACGCAGCAGCGAACATTATGAACTAATGCAGCGCTATTACCGCCGGCGTCTTTTCGATCCGATGCTTAACGGAGTTGATGTACTGACCAATATGCACGCGAACACAACGATACCTGAGATACTCGGAGCCGCGCGCGCATGGGAAGTAACAGGCGAAAAGCTCTGGAGAGACATAGTTGAGTGTTATTGGCGCATGGCCGTCACCGAAAGAGGAACTTACTGTACGGGCGGCCAGACGTGCGGTGAGGTCTGGACACCGCCTAATGCGATGTCTGCGAGGCTTGGAGATAAAAACCAGGAACACTGCACGGTATATAACATGATGCGTCTTGCCGAGTTTTTGTTCCGCTGGACCGGTGATCCGATATATGCGGATTACTGGGAAAGAAATTTATATAACGGGATAATGGCACAGGGACATTGGGAGGGTTTCTTCCCGAACGGATATAAGCACGAATTCCCGACAAAAGGCCTTATCTCTTACTTTCTGCCTTTACGCCCGGGTTCGCGCAAGGGCTGGGGTTCCGCCGCCGAAGATTTCTGGTGCTGTCACGGAACTCTTGTCCAGGCAAACGCTACCCATAATCGGGGTATATACTTCGACAACAGCGGTGGTATAGCCGTATGTCAATATATCCCCTCCCGCGTTAATTGGAACAGGGACGGAACGAATGTTGTCATAAATCAAGCGGTAAATACGCAGGCAGGAAGCTGTGCGGCGATAAACAGGCTGAACAGGGAAGTAAAACACAGGCCAGCGTCTTTAATGGTTGATTTTTACATTACCTGCGAAAAGCCTGTGGAATTTGACTTAAAACTCAGGATTCCGTGGTGGATAAAAGGCGCGTCAATTTTTATCAATGGGGAGAAACAAGCCGTAAACCTTCAGCCCTCTACTCTCTGCAGCTTACTTAGAACATGGAAGGAAGATAAAATTACCGTCGAATTTGAAAAGAAGATTACAGTCTGTCCCTTGCCGGATGATCCCGAAGTAGTAGCTTTTATGGAGGGCCCGGTAGTACTTGCCGGCCTGTGTGATGAAGACATGATTATGTACGGCGACAGAAATCATCCTGAAACGCTTCTTATTCCTGATAATGAAAGAGAATGGAGCAATTGGATAACAAGTTACAGAACACGCGGACAGGACAGGAATATCCGTTTTATTCCATTGTATGATATCGGATATGAAAAGTACAGCGTTTATTTTCGGCTCCTTGATAGTTCCGATAAAATAAGATAACTTCAAACAGCATATGTGATATGCATAAAGAATAATACTCTAACAATAAATACCGAAAATATGAGGGCATACGCGCCACAGAACTACCGACATAATAAAAAGAAAGAGGAATAATAATGGCAACTATGATACTGAATACGGGCAAAAAGATTGGGAGAATAAATAAAAACATTTACGGGCATTTTGCGGAGCATCTCGGACGCTGCATTTATGAAGGAATATGGGTCGGAAAAGAATCAGCGATACCAAATACCGACGGACTGCGTAACGATGTAATAAAGGCTTTACACGAAATAAATATCCCGGTATTGCGATGGCCTGGGGGCTGCTTTGCCGATACGTACCACTGGATGGACGGGATTGGTCCGTATGAGCGACGCCCAAGCATGATTAATACACACTGGGGAGGAGTCGTTGAAAACAACCATTTCGGAACACATGAGTTTTTAAGGCTGTGCGAATTGATCGGAGCAGAACCATATATCTGCGGAAATATGGGAAGCGGCACCATACAGGAAATGCAGCAGTGGGTCGAGTATATCACCTTTGACGGACAATCTCCAATGACGGAATTAAGACGCGGAAACGGCAGGTCAAAACCGTGGAAACTGACGTATTTCGGAGTAGGCAACGAAAATTGGGGCTGCGGCGGGAATATGCGCGCGGAGTATTACGCAGACGAATACCGCAGATATGCGACATACGTTAGAAATTACAGTGAGAACAAAATATATAAAATAGCTGGCGGCGCGTCTGTTGATGACTATCATTGGACCGAGGTTCTAATGCGGGAAGCAGCTCATTTAATGGACGGCTTAAGCCTGCATTATTATACAAGGACATCAACCGATTGGTCCATTAAAGGCTCGGCAACAAACTTCACTGAGAATGAATGGTTCTCTGTAATGAAAAACGCGCTGTTCATGGAAGAACTTGTAAAAAATCATTCAAGCATAATGGATAAATATGATCCGGATAAACGAATCGGGTTAATCGTAGATGAATGGGGCACATGGTTTGATGTTGAACCTGGGACGAATCCGGGCTTTTTATACCAGCAGAACACGCTTCGGGATGCTCTTGTTGCCGGTAT
>JAAYBO010000176.1 GCA_012730095.1 Clostridiaceae bacterium | reverse complement strand
TGATGAAAATGCTTGCGCATTTTCTTCCGTTGTTAAAAGAACCTTACGCTTTGCGTAAGAACCTTGTAACGGTGTGATGAAAATGCTTGCGCATTTTCTTCCGTTGTTAAAAGAACCTTACGCTTTGCGTAAGAACCTTGTAACGGTGTGATGAAAATGCTTGCGCATTTTCTTCCGTTGTTATAAAATTTTTTTGTTCAAAATAAAGAATGAATCTATGTGTATGATGAATGGAGGGTTCTTTTGGAATTAACTGAATTGACAGCATTAACGGCTGCAGAAAAAATAAGAAAAAGGGAAATAAGCGTTATAGAATTAACCAATGCTTATCTTAACAGGATAGATAAGCTAAACGGCAAAGTTGGCGCATATATTACCGTATGCGAGAAACAGGCTCTGCGGCAGTCAGAATCGGTACAGAAAAAACTTAACTGCAAAGAAAACGTTTTTCCGCTGGCTGGCATACCGGCAGGGCTAAAGGATAATATCTGTACAAAGGACGTAAAAACCACTTGCGCCTCAAGAATGCTGTCAAATTTTTTCCCTCCGTATGATGCGACTGTTATCGAAAAGCTATCCGAACATGATGTAATAATTCTGGGAAAGCTGAATATGGATGAATTCGCAATGGGCAGCTCCAATGAAAATTCCTGGTATACGCCGGTGAAAAATCCCTGGGACCCTGAGCGGGTTCCGGGAGGCTCAAGCGGAGGTGCTGCAGCCGCTGTTGCATCGCATATGTCATGCTTTGCACTGGGTTCCGATACCGGAGGGTCAATACGCCAGCCAGCATCATTTTGCGGTGTTGTTGGTTTAAAACCGACATATGGCGCAGTTTCAAGGTATGGGCTTATTGCATTTGCTTCATCTTTGGATCAAATCGGGCCGATTACCCGGGATGTTGCGGATTGCGCTTTGGTTATGAACGTTATTGCAGGCTATGATCCATTGGATTCAACCTCTGTTGATATGGAGTATCCCGATTATACAACCTTTTTAAAGAACGATGTGAAAGGCTTAAAAATTGGATTGCCTAAAGAGTATTTCGGAAGCGGCCTTCATGAAGAAGTAAAAGAAAAAATTCTTGATGCTGCAAAGGCATATGAATCGTATGGAGCCATAATAGAAGAGATTTCACTTCCGTTTACCGAATATGCGATACCTGCGTATTATATCATTTCATCTGCGGAAGCCAGTTCGAACCTTGCTCGCTATGACGGAATCAAATATGGATACAGAGCTCAAGAGTACGCTGATATTATAGATTTATACAAAAAAACCAGGAGCGAGGGTTTCGGAACGGAAGTAAAGAGAAGGATTATGCTCGGAACTTATGCTTTAAGCTCAGGATATTATGATGCATACTATAAAAAAGCGCTTAAAGTCAGGAGGCTTATTTTTGAAGATTTCCAGAAAGCCTATCAAAAGGTGGATGTGATTTTAGGTCCGACTTCACCGGTTACCGCGTTCAAAATTGGTGAGAAAACTGCGAATCCTCTTGAAATGTATCTAAGTGATATATATACTGTTTCGGTTAATATTGCAGGACTCTGTGCGATTTCACTGCCCTGCGGGTTTGACACGAAAGGGCTTCCAATAGGTATGCAGCTAATCGGTAAGCCTTTCGATGAAGGAACTCTGTTAAGGGCGGCATACACCTATGAGAGCAATACCGGGAAAAGCGGGGTGGCTAACTGTGGAATATGAAGTTGTAATTGGTTTGGAAATACATGCGGAGCTTGCCACGCGTTCAAAAATATACTGCGGCTGTACAACCGAGTTCGGAGGTGAACCCAATACCCACTGCTGTCCAATATGCACGGGTATGCCCGGTGTTTTGCCGGTGCTGAACAAAACTGTCGTTGAGTATGCGGTAAAGGCTGGCCTGGCTACAAATTGCACCATTTCATCATTCAGTAAGCAGGATCGGAAGAATTATTTCTATCCCGACTTACCGAAAGCGTTTCAGACATCGCAGTATGATCTTCCATTATGCGTAAATGGATATCTTGAAATAGAGGTCGACGGCAAAGTTAAAAAAGTAGGCATTACAAGAATTCATATTGAAGAAGACGCTGGAAAGCTTATCCATGACGAATCAGACAAGTCAACATTTATAGATTACAATCGCTGCGGAGTACCACTTATAGAAATTGTTACCGAGCCCGATATGTGTTCGTCAGCCGAGGTGAAGGCTTTTTTTGAAGAGCTGAAAACAATATTAGAATATACATCAGTGTCAGACTGTAAAATGCAGGAGGGCTCGCTTCGTGCGGATGTTAATCTTTCCGTCAGACCAAAAGGTAAAAAAGAGTTTGGTACCCGTACCGAAATGAAGAACCTTAACTCTGTCCGTGCTATTGTTCGTGCGGTTGACGAAGAATCCCGGCGTCAGATAACCGTATTGGAGCAAAACGGTGTTATTGTGCAGGAAACCAGGCGTTGGGATGACGAAGAAGGAAAAAGCTATTCAATGCGGGGCAAGGAAGAAGCCCATGATTACAGGTATTTTCCTGAGCCTGATTTAACCCCTATAGTGGTGGATGAAGCCTGGCTTGATAAAATACGCAGCTCAATCCCCGAACTTCCGGGCGACAGAAAAAAACGGTACATGACTGAATATGGGATACCTGTGTACGATGCTTCATTGATTACCGGCTCGAAACCTCTATCAGATTTTTTTGAAGCTGCCGCAAATGAAAGTAAAAATGTAAAAGTGATAAGCAACTGGATTATGGGCGATGTAATGAAAAAATTGAATGATACCGGGCTGGAGCCTTCGGATATACCTTTTAAACCCGAAAACCTTTCAAAACTTGTATCATTGATTGATGAGAATGTAATAAGCGGTAAGATAGCAAAGCAAGTATTTGAACTGATGTGGGAAACGGGAGAAGACCCGGCCGATATAGTGGAAAAGAAAGGATTAAAGGTGGTAACGGATACCGACGCTATACGCAGCGTAATTATCCAGGTTATTTCGGCAAACCCGAAATCGGTTGAAGACTACAAATCGGGCAAAACAAAAGCGATGGGTTTTCTTGTCGGGCAAATCATGCGCGAAACTAAAGGTAAGGCGGAGCCGCAGACGGTGAACCGGCTGCTTCAAGAAGAACTGGACAAATTGTAATTATGCTGACCACAATCAAAAATTTACCGGTTATTACTACGATAAAAGTGTATTGTTAAGAGCTATTGCCGGGGCTGGTCGTTCCGCTGCGCTTTACTGCCTGCCCACGCAACCTGGTGTGTTGGAATAGCTTGCGCAATTCCTTCCGTTGTTAAAAGAACATTGCGCTTCGCGCAAGAACCTTGTAACGGTGTGATGGTTTTGCTTGCGCAAAACCTTCCGTTGTTATATTATAAATTGTGAACGAAAAAGGCGTTTTGCCGCGGTGTGCGGCGAATTTTCCCATACAAGGAGGAAGTACAATGGCAATAACAAAAGAAGATATTGAGCGTCTGGCGGATCTTGCGCGTTTAAACCTGACCCCGGAGGAAATCGAAAGGCTCACGGGAGATATGGAAACGATTATAAATTATTCCATGA
>JAAYBO010000175.1 GCA_012730095.1 Clostridiaceae bacterium | reverse complement strand
GATACCGTACCGGAGATATTTATTATTCCGTTACCAACCATGTTTTCTATTCCATGAACGATGGCATTTTCGACAATCGGCTGAAGTATAAGCTTAGGTATTTTATACTTTTCGATTTCGGGTTTAATATCCATATTGACCTCAATTTTATCGCCGTAACGGAACTTCTGGATTATCAAATAATTGTCTATATTCTTTATTTCTTCGCCGACCGTAACAAAATCATCTCCGCTTATACTTGCTCGCATCAGATCTCCAAGAGCTTTCACCATCTTTCCGATTTCCGGCACCCCGCGTATTCTTGCCATCCAGTTTATAGATTCGAGTGAATTGTATAAAAAATGAGGATTAATCTGCATCCTGAGCGATTTAAGCTCCGCTTTTTGCTTCAGCAGTTCTTCCTCGTACACCTTTTGGATAAGTTTTTTAACCTGGCTTACCATTTCATTGAAGTGGCGGCTTAGAACACCTATTTCATCTTTTGAATCATATGTACTGTAAACGCTGAAGTCTCCATCTCCAATTTCCATCATCATTTTTGAAAGATCCCTGACCGGTTTCGAGACTCCCCTGGATATTGCAACGGAAAATGCAAATGACAATAAACAACACACAATAATAATCAATGTAATCCAGTTTCTAAGCCATATTATATCCTTTTCATATTCGACCGCAGGTATAAAGCTTATCATGCGCCAGTCCGTACCGTTGATTTCCCTGTATAAGAAATAATAGTTCATACCGTCTATTTTAGATGTACCGAAACTACCTGGATTTATGTAGTCTAATTCTTCCAGTGTTGTGAATTCATTATTCCGCCCTAAAAGTTCCTTTTCGACACTTGATATGATATTTCCATTCTGCCCTGCTACAAATATTTTACCGTTCTTAAGAAGTTCCGTATCTCTAAAGGTATCTATAATACTTTTCTCACGTATATAAATCAGGACATAACCGATTCTTTCCTGGTTCGTCACACTGTTTATGGTTCTTCCCATTGCAATCGTTTGCGTGGATGGATCGGTATCAAACCAATGGATGCTTCCTTTACCGTTCTCAAGTATTGTTTTGTTTGTATCACTCAGGCTCATTGCGCTTAAAGGAATCGATGCCGGATTTATATAATACGAAGTACCCTCATTCGACAGAACCTGTATTGCCGCAATACCTGAAACAGAAGGGAGCATGCTTCTTAGTTGCGAATCTATCGCCCTTTCGGTATAAATTTTTTCTTTTTCGTCAGAAAATCCTTTGTTGCTTTTTTTTAACGAGTCATGAATCACCGAGTTTGAAACAATTTGAAAAGACAGACTTTCAACTTCACTTAGCTTCACTTCAATGCTATTTCCCGTTTCAAGAAGAATATCCTTCATGTACTGTTCTGTCTTATGCTTAAGTAATTCGCTTGAGCGGTAGAATGAAAGAATTCCGATTAATACAGCCGGAAAAACTATGAGAACAACAAATGAAAACAAAAGTTTTTTCTGAATCGGTAAATTACGAATAAATTCTGAAATAACGGTACGGTTTTTTTTCTTCATATCCCTGCACCATGTTTTTGTATTCCGCCTGAAAATAATTTGTTCCTGTATTCGGACGGGGTCATCCCGTAATATTTCCTGAATACCTGGCTGAAATAACCTGAATCGTTAATCCCGACTTCCGAAGCGATTTCATATATTCTATATTCATTTTGCGTAAGAAGAATGCAGGCTTTTTTTAGACGGAATTTTGTAAGATAATCGAGAAATGTTTCTCCTGTTTCCTTTTTAAACAGGCGGCTTAAATAGATATGGTTCATATGTACATGCTCGGCCGCCGTAAGTAATGTAATCTCTTCTTTATAATGCTTCTCTATATAGTCAATCAGTTTGCAAATTATCTTGTTTTTTACTTTACGGTTTTTTGCACTAACTATAGCACGGCCATGAATGTCTTCTAATTTCTTTTTTGCTCTTTCAATACTTTCAATTATTTCTTCCGGGTCCGACGGTTTAAGAATATATCCTATCGCTCCAAGCCGGATTGCATCGCGGGCATAGTCAAATTCCTCATATCCGGTAAGAAGAATTGCCTGTATTTCAGGATTGTGTTTTTTAGCAGCTTCAATTAAGGATAATCCATCCATACCCGGCATACGAATATCTGTAAGGAGTATATCCGGACGTTTTTCCCTGACCATGTCATAGGCTTCTTTACCATTTGACGCAATGCCCAAAACTTCAATATTACATTCATTCCATGGTATCGTCATTAAACCCTGACGTATAATCAATTCATCGTCCGCAATTACCAACCCGTACATGCAAGTCCTCCTTTCCGCTTATAATATAAAACTATAGTAATTGATTATATAATAAAGGAATATTTTACAGAAATCAAATAAAATGCAGGCATTACAAAAAGCCTCATAACAAAATATCAAGTTTTGATAATATCCTTTTATAACAATGTGTGCTTTGCATTTACCTGATTTTATTTTTGTGAGTTATTTTAATGGAATTATTTCTGACGGCTAAAGTTAATCCGGTTTTAATCCAAATTTCTTATAATATCGTCTACAACCGGTTGTATGTCTCCGTTGTTTTTGATATGAACATCACATGTGCTTATGTATAGACTATACCGTTCTTTGAAAATTTGAATCAGTCTTTCTTTCCCTTCTTTTATTAAAGGCCTGTCTGATATATCAACATCGGACAATATATTTTCAAGCGGGCGGTCAATAAAAAAGATAATCCCGTTCTTTTTTAAAGCAGCAACATTTTTCATTCTTTTAACCACGCCGCCGCCTGTTGCGATCACAACACCATTTTTCTCGGAGACCTCGCTGACGGCAAGGCTTTCAATATCCCTGAAATACTCTTCTCCTTTTTGAAACAATTCGTTTATGCAGCCCCATTTCTCTTCAATATACCGGTCAAGATCAATAAATTCGATACAAAGCTTTTCGGCAAGCAAACGCCCGATGGTTGTTTTACCGCAGCCCATTATTCCTGTTAAAACAATGTTTTTATTTTTCATCCCTATTCTCTCTTTTACCGTCCGCATTCTCTAACCTCTCTTTATCGGCTGCTTGATTATAAGTATACATATACGCTATCAAGCGGAAATTAGGACATAAGTATTCAATGAAAGTTTCATTTCATTTAATATTCATTATTTCCTTAAATATCCTGTCTATCATATCGATCCCGTAATCTTTCCCGTTCCATATCTCCTGGGCTTTTACGGCTTGAGCTGTAAGCATGTATAACCCGTTTGTATTTAATATCCTTAGTGTGTCGGCAATTTCCATAAGCTTAGTTACAGACGGGTTGTAAATCAGGTCAAAAATAAACATAGCTCCGATGATTTGTTCTTTTGACAATGGAGATACCCCCGTATTCGGATACATGCCTACCGGAGTCGTATTAATAATTATGTCAAAAGGACAGTATTTTATTATATCGGAATAAGAAACAACAGTTACTCCAGGGAATTTTTTGTTTGCATGTGCATTGTCCCTTGATGCAATGTGTATTTCTTTCGCATTGTTGTCTGAAAGGTATGATACAACAGCTTTCGCTGCCCCCCCACTTCCTGTTACAAGCACTCTCATTCCATTAACATTTATCCGATGCTTTTTAAATGTATAATCAAGGCCGAAATAATCGGTATTATAACCGCAAAGGCGGCCGTCAAAAGAAATTGTGTTTACCGCGTTAATCTTTTCAGCTTCAGGGGATAATTCGTCAAGAAAACGAATAACATCTGTTTTATACGGAATTGTTACGTTAATTCCGGAAAATTTATCACGGTGCGCATTTTGCAGGAATTGACCTATATCGTTTCTTTCAATTTCAAAAAGCTTATACTCTCCCTTTATGCCCGCTATTTTAAAAAACAGGCGGTGTATTTGCGGTGAGTAGCTGTGTGAAAGCTTTTCGCCTATCAATCCGAATTTCATACAATTCTCCTTCCACTGTTTCTGTAATTACCAAGGAGCCTGAATTGATGGCTTATATTCTTCAATGATTCCAATAGGGTTTTTACACGCTCATTTTTAAGATTACCTTCAAAATCAAAGAAAAACAGATACTCCCAAGGTTTTTCTATAATAGGTCTCGATTCTATTTTCATAATATTAATGTTCTGTTCATTAAAAAGGCGCAGCACATTATAAAGCGCCCCTGGCTTATGCGCTATATCCATGATAATGCTTATCTTGTCGCATGTATCATTTACCGCAAGCTCCCTGCCAACAATTATAAACCTTGTATAATTATTTTTATTGTAATGAATATCGGGAACAAGATTTTCAAGCCCATAAACTTCAGCACATCTTGAAGAGGCAATTACGGCTTTCGTTTTATCGCCGAGATCCCTTACCAGCTTTGCGCTGTTTGCCGTGCTTTTGTAAACGATTTGCTCCCATCGGTATTTTTTTAAAAAATGCGCACTCTGCTCAAGCCCCTGTACATGCGAATATACGGTTTTTATATCAGATAATTTTGTGCCCGGCAGTGTTAAAAGATTATGGCGTACTTCTAAAATATGCTCACCTGTAATATAAACCCTGTTGTCCCTGATTAGGTCAATAACCTCGGTAATTGTTCCTGTAGACGAGTTTTCAATCGGCAGCACACCAATATCAATTTCACCTGAAGACAAAGCTGATATTACTTCATCAAATGTCTGATATGACCGCCCTGATGATATTTTGCCAAAATATTCAGCCACCGCCTCTTCGCAGTACGAACCGGGAAGGCCGTAATACCCTATTACAGCGCCCTGAATATTTTCAGGTTTTATTTCCTCAGTTGAAACGTTGTCATTTAATGCTATACTGTCGATCTGATATTGCCTGCAAAGTGTCAATAAATCATCTATAAAAAAACGCAGATATTTTTCAAGTTCCTTATTCTTTAAGCTTGAAACAGCGTTATCGACAACCATTTTTTCTCTTTCAGCGTCAAGTATCTTCATTTTGTTTTTTCTCTTATAATCAGCAATTTTCTTTACGGTTTCCATTCGCTGTTCAAAAACGGAAACAAGATTTTTGTCAATTTCGTTAATTATCTCTCTGTAATGCTGAAGATTTAATTTATCCATTCTTCCATTCTCCTCGTATAATAGTTTTTGTGAGGTTTAAGTTGAATAATTTCCAGTTACAAACCTCACCATTTATCCAAAAATTAACTTAAAAAAATTTTTACTCATCATATTCATACAGACTAAAATTCCGACTCAATTTCACAAATACGGTTAATAACCTTTTAGCTGCTTCAGTTTCCAATAACTATACCTGATAACAGGGGCAAAGCTTCATAACAACAAATCCATGAAGACAAGCGCCGCGGCGGCATCTAAAACAGGTACTGCTCTGACGGCTATACACGGATCGTGCCTGCCCTGTATTTTAAGTTCGGTACTTTCCATTTTTGAAATATCCAAAGCCTGCTGCGGTTTTCCAATTGAAGGCGTCGGCCTTATAACGGTCCGGAATACAACCGGCATTCCGTTTGTTATACCGCCATTTATTCCACCAGAATGGTTCGTTACGGTTTTCACGGTACTACCATCTGCAGTGAATTGATCATTTGCTTTACTTCCACGCATTTCGGCAAATTTGAAACCTGAACCGAATTCAATCCCCTTTACCGCCGGAATAGAGAAAACAAATCCGGACAATCTGCTTTCAACAGAACAAAACATTGGGGAGCCTAAACCGGCGGGAACATTTACTGCGGCAGTTTCAAGAATGCCGCCTGCGGAATCAAGATCTTTTCTTGCGTTTTCAATTTCATCCTTAATTTTTTCTTCGATTTCCGTTGAAATAACAGGAAAACGCATATCCCTGAATTTATTGAGCAAATCCTTTGAAACTTTGGCAGGGTTCAAAGGCTCGTCATTTATGCTCCCTATTTTTAGAATATGCGTTCCGATTGTTATGCCTTTTTTCTGAAGATATTGGTATGCTATCGCTCCTGCGAAAACAATTGGTGCGGTCAGCCTTCCGGAAAAATGCCCGCCTCCGCGGTAATCGGCAAACCCTTTATATCGGATATGTCCGGTGTAATCGGCATGCCCTGGCCTCATAAATTTTTTCATTGCGTCATAATCTTTGGATCTTATATCCATGTTTTTGATAATACCGCATAATGGAGTACCAGTTGTATGCCCATTGAATATACCGCTTATTATTTCAACGTCATCGCTTTCATTTCTCGGCGTTGAATAGCGATCCCGTCCGGGCTTTCGCCTTCCCATTTCGGCACTGATTTTATCGGTATCAATCTCTATTCCGGGAGGCAGGCCGTCAATAACAACACCGACTGCTATTCCGTGGGATTCGCCGAAAACGGAAATTTTTATTTTTTCACCCCATATGCTGCTCATTTTATTCTACCTCCCATGCTTTTATAATGCTCCCAGAATGCCGGGTAAGATTTGTTTACCGCTTCGCTTCCTTCAATTGTTACATTTTTACGGCATTTTGATGCTAATACCGCCGCCGACATGACAATGCGGTGATCATTCCAGCCGTAAACCCTTCCGCCCTCAATGCTTTTTTTCCCAATTATCTCAAGGCTGTCTTCTTTTTCGGTTATTTCAGCACCGACTGCCTTCAACTCGGTGGCAATTGCTCTCAAGCGGTCGCTTTCTTTTATCCTTAGCCTTGCCGCGTTATATAATACTGTCTTTCCTTCCGCACAAGCTCCGGCAGCAGCCAGAATAGGCACAAGATCAGGAAACTGCGATACATCGGCGTTTATTCCGGTAAGCGGGCTCTTTTTTACAGTAATCAGATCATCTTCCCAGGATATATCCGCACCCATTTCACTTAATATCGTTTCAATTACTTTATCGCCCTGTGTGGAGTCCTTGTTTAGCCCTCCGACTGACACCGGTCCGGACAAAGCTCCTGCGGTAAGCCAGAACGCGGCCTGGGACCAGTCACCTTCAACCGTATAGTTCTGCGATATATACCTTTGCCAACCTAAAATTTCAATTATATTCTGTTCTCTGTTAAAATTTATCTCTATGCCAAACCTCTTTAGCATCTCTATTGTCATATCAATGTATCCGGACGATTCAATCTTTGTGGTCGGAATAATTGCTGAATTGCCGGGTAAAAGCGGTAACGCGAATAAAAGGCCTGAAATAAACTGTGAACTTACATCACCCCTAAGCTTAAATTCTCCTGATTTTAGGCTGCCTTCAAGAATCAAAGGAAGTTTTCCGTTTTGTGTCCGATACCGTATGTTTTGAGCTTCAAATATCGGAAAAAACACATCAAACGGCCTTTGAACAAGTTTTCCTCTTCCGTCTATCACTACCTTTTCTTTTGCAAGGCGTGAAACGGGTATAATAAAGCGTGCTGTGGAACCAGACTCGCCGCAATCAATTCTTTCTTTCTTTACTTTGACGCTGCCTGTTCCGTTTATAATGAGCTTTTTTCTTCCCTGGACGCTTCCTTCGACAATGTCTATTTCAGCACCAAGCGCTTCAACCGCGCCGCATGTTGCGATAATATCGTTAGAGAGCTCAATATTATCGACAACACTCGTTCCTTCGGATAAAAACGCGCATATAATTGCCCGGTGAGCCATGCTTTTTGACGGCGGTACAAGTATTTTTCCGGAAAGTTCGGAAGGCTTAATTGTAACGGTTCTCATTAACTATCCCCCCAATTTGTTCTTTCGGAAACTTTTTTATAAAAACCGTCCCAGGTTTTTTTATCATAACAAGATTTATATCATTGGTCCTGGCTTTTTTATCAACGAAAACGGCGTCAATAACCGCTTTGCTATCCATTTTCGGGAAGTCAGCCGGAAGCCCGTACTGAACCAGTATCGAACGGATTCTTTCGGGAAGTTTGGGATCACAGAATCCGAGCTTTTCGGATAGTTCGCTGATGTATACCATACCCATTGATATTGCTTCACCGTGTGTATACTTTTCATACCCGAATATCTTTTCTATCGCGTGCCCGAATGTATGCCCGAAATTTAAAATCATCCGCATTCCGCTTTCTTTTTCATCCTGTTCAACAACATCCCTTTTAATATCACAGCACCTGAATATTATTTCTTCAATATGTTCCATAATGCTTTTACGGTTTTTCAATCTTTCAAGCATCTTAAAAAGGTTTTCGTCCGATATCAGGCCGTATTTTATTACCTCGGCAATACCGTCGAAAAAATATTTATCGGGCAGTG
>JAAYBO010000020.1 GCA_012730095.1 Clostridiaceae bacterium | reverse complement strand
ATAAAAAACTGCAGCGTTTTTCATTTTTTTTACCTATAAATAAAAAGGTTATTTATTCAGGTGTCGCTTTTTGAACTATTGTACAATAGTTTGAGACTAACATCTGAAAAATAAAAACCAAAATAGGATAAGTGGAAATTATTGTTCAGAGATTAACTTTTGAAAATATTTCGAAAAAAATTCACGAATATTAATAAAAAAGCGAGAAATTTGATGTTTTCAAAGGACTTTTATTGTATTTTGTAAAACAATATGGTAATATATGCATAGATTGTTTTTCTGCGTTAAATAAATTGCGTAAGTTAGCGTTTACATAAGAAAAAGGGAATGCATATTCTTTAAGGGGTGATACTGTTGCTGAATAAATTACTTTTTCCAAAGAATAATCTGGAAAAGTCATTGGATGCCTCATGGCTGAGAAATGACATCATTTCACAAAACATCGCAAACGTTGACACACCCAACTATAAAAGAAAAGAAGTAAAATTCGAAGAATATCTTAACTCGGAGATGAAATACAGCCGTATTTCAAATGGGAAATCGCGCCTTAAGGGTTCGGGGGATATTAAGGTTATTGAAGATCACAGAAACTATAGCTATCGGCTTGACGGAAACAATGTTGATATCGAAAGAGAAATGGCGAAACTGGCTGTGAATACATTGCGCTATAATACGCTGATACAAAGAATGAGCGGCCAGTTTAGCAAAATCAGGACCGTTATCCGCGGGAGGTAGGTATTATGGGATTTTTCAGCGCATTGGAATCAAGCGCGTCAGCTTTGACCGCACAACGGCTTAGGATGGATACAATATCCGAGAATATTGCCAATGTTAACACTACCCGAACTGAAAACGGCACCCCGTACAGGAGAAAGACCGTTATATTTGAAGCACAGGACGGAAATACTCCTTTTTCAAGCTATCTTTCAAATGCAAGCCGTCAGCTTCTAAAAAGCAAAGGGGTGCGGGTATCAAGAATTGTTGAAGATCAAACACCGTTTAAAATGGTATATGATCCCGGCCATCCTGATGCCGATGAAAATGGAATGGTACAGATGCCGAATGTAGATGTTGTTACTGAAATGGTAAACATGATTTCAGCATCGAGGGCATATGAAGCAAACGTAACGGCTATTAACGCAACCAAATCAATGGCTTCAAAAGCATTGGAAATTGGAAGATAAGTATCCTTATGGCTTGAAAGCATTATTAATGCGCACTTACTAAACATATGAAAAAAGTTTAAAGGAGAGAAAATGAATGAATATTTCGGGGTTGTCGCTGCTGCGTCAGGATACAATGGTACAAAGAACGCGTGCGGCCGGTATACAGGCAGAAGAGCAAAATAGCTTCAGGGATATGATGATGCAAGCTCTTAAGAATGTATCCGAACTTGAAAAACAGGCCGATGGTATTACTGAAGATTTTATTGCAGGCAAAACCGACAACATTCACTCTGTGCTGATTGCAGCCGAAAAAGCTTCAATATCGCTTGAACTGATTGTTGAGATAAGAAACAAGGTTTTGGATGCTTACAGCGAAATTATGAGGATGCAGATTTAGAAAAAAATTATTTTATATATGTTATTACACCTGATTCAATGAGAAAATTCATGTTTTCTGTCATTGAATTTAAGTTTATATATTCTAAAGTACAAAAGATGAACCTGTCTGGAGGGAAGTAGAATGCCGGAAGGGTTAGCAAAGTTATGGGATAAGCTGAAGGAGTACTGGAAGGATCTTGACAAAGGTCAGAGGATACGATTATACGTTACAGCGGGAGTAATTGTGGCAGCGATAGCGTTTATGCTCGTGATAAGTTTAAGGGTTACTTATGTCCCGCTTCTTGAAAGCGGCAATGAATATGATGTAAAAGCTATTCTTGATTATCTTGATACGCATGGTATCCGTTATAAAAAAGGAAGCAATCAAATATATGTTGACAGCCGTAAAAAATCCGATATCGAGTTTGATCTGGCAAGCGAAGCCGGTCTGATAAGCCCTGATGTTATATTTGATCAGAGCTGGTCGAAACTTTCACTTACCGTAACTGAAGAGGATAAAGCAAAGCTGTGGAGGCAGTTTGAGCAAACAAACCTGGTATATAAGCTAAAGAAGTTTGAGAACGTGATTGATGCCTCTGTGCAATACACAAAACCGGAAAAAACATACTGGGCGTCGAATAACAATAAAAAAGACCAGGGATCGGCATTCGTGTCATTAAAAACAAAAGGAAATTTAACCCCGGAACAAATAGAAGCGGCAGCAAGAGTTGTGGCTGCCTCAATAGGGATCCCAAAAGAGAATATTACTCTTGTCGATGAATTTTTAAACCCTCTAAACCTTACACAAAGCAGTTCTTCAATTGGAGTAGCTACAAGTCAGGAAGAAATGAGACGCAACCGGGAACTTGAGATGGAACAGAAAATATATAAGCATTTTCGGATAGGGATGGTTCAAAATGCAAATTTCGATACACTGAGCGTTACGGTCAGCGCCAGCCTTGATTTTGATACATTAAACAGCAGGGAAGTCCAGTTCACGGCGCCGGACAGTGACGGAGAAGGTTTTGTAAAAACTCTTGAAACACTTGAAGAAAAACTTAAAAGCGGAGAGGGAGGCCAGCCGCCCGGTTTAGACAGTAATCCCGGAACCGCCTCCTATCAGATCGGAACATCGGGTGAATCCTCTTATCAGAAGGAGCAAAACCTTGAAGAACGGCTTTTTAATGAAAAAGAAATAGAAAGCCAGAAGGCGCTTGGGAAATTGGTACCGGACGAAACAACAGCGACTATTACTCTGTGGTATGGGCATGTCGTTGAAAATGCTGATGCCCTTACAAGTGAATACATAGAACAAATTAAACAGGATGCGAGCAATGCAATAGGTATACCGGGAAACAATATTTCAGTCAGCATTCAGAAACTTGTTCCTGAGGTTGAACCTGAGCTGAGGTTTGCAGATAACTTGAACAGATTTATAGAGCAATATGGTTTATATATCCTTATGATTATACTGTTAGTTATTATGGCCATAATGCTTGTCCCAAGAAAGAAGAGGGAAGAAGAACCGGAACCGGAGCCTGCATTCGAAGGTCCTCAATTTGTTGTTCCTGAGAGGCAAAAGATGACTCTTCCGGATATTGAGCTTGGAGAAACTAATGAATTGAAGGAACAGATAGAAAGGTTTGTTACGTCGAAGCCGGATGCGGTAGCGCAGCTGCTTAGGAACTGGCTGGCTGAAGAGTGGGACTGATATATGATACAGCGTATCGACTGCTGAAAATTAATGTAATGTATTCTAGTTTGATACGTTAAAAAACAGTTGACGATGGGTACAAATTTAATATACCGGCAATAATTATGTAATACCGCTTATACAGTTGTTGGGGGTGAACAGGTTGGCGTATGGATTGCGCGGTGAAATGCGGGAATACACAGGAAGAGAAAAAGCCGCGATGCTTTTAATAACATTGGGACCTGAACGCTCGGCACAAATTTTTAAGCATCTTAAAGAGGATGAAATCGAGCAGTTAACTCTTGAAATTGCAAACATACGAAGTGTATCTCCGCAGGATAAGAATAAGATACTTGAAGAATTTTATCAGATCTGTCTTGCCCAGGAATATATTGCCGAAGGCGGAATCGGATATGCTAAAGACATACTTGAAAAAGCCCTCGGGACTGAAAAGACAATGGAAATTATCAATAAATTGACGGTTTCACTGCAGGTAAGGCCTTTTGATTTTGTACGAAAGGCGGATCCTTCCCAGGTTTTGAATTTTATACAGAGCGAACATCCGCAGACAATTGCTCTTATATTGGCATATCTGAAACCACAGCAAGCGGCTGTTATTCTTTCCTCGCTGCCGCAGGACAAGCAGGCTGATGTTGCAAGGCGTATCGCCGTTATGGACAGAACATCACCGGAGATTATTAAGGAAGTAGAAAGAGTGCTGGAAAAAAAGCTTTCATCCCTTGTTACCGAGGATTATACCGCTACCGGCGGCCTGCAGGCAATAGTGGATGTATTGAATTCGGTTGACCGCGGAACTGAGAAATTCATAATGGAAACACTTGAAATTGAGGATGCGGATCTGGCTGAGGAAATCCGTAAACGTATGTTTGTATTTGAGGATATTTTACAGCTTGACAACCGTTCCATACAACGCTTTCTGCGTGAAGTTGACAACAGTCAGCTTGCAATTGCACTCAAAGGCGCTACTGAAGAAGTTCAGAATGTTATATACAATAACATGTCCAAACGTTTGACGGAAATGATCAAGGAAGATATAGAATTTATGGGACCCGTCAGGTTAAAAGACGTGGAAGAAGCCCAGCAGAAGATTGTAAATGTTATACGGAAGCTTGAAGATGCGGGAGAAATTATTATTTCCAGAGGCGGGGGAGACGAAATAGTTGTATAACTTGTATGGAAGCGGAGTTTACAAGAAATACCAGGTTAATATGGGAAAACCGTACCAGATAAGGCCAAAAAAGACAGTGCCTGTACCTGAGAAAAAGGAGCAGCCTGATCTTAAAACGCGAAACCCCGAAGAGGAAGCCGAAGCGGTTATTAATGCCGCGCGGGCGGAAGCGGAGAAAATAATAAACGATGCTATGAATAAAGCGAATGACATGCTCGAAGAGGCCAAAGAAAAAGTTGAGCAGCATATGTTTAATGTTGAACAGAAAGCAAAAGAAGAAGGCTACCGTAACGGAGAACAATTGGCCAGGCAGCATTACCAAGCTTTGCTTGATGAAGCGGAGGATATAAAAAAACAGGCACAAAAGGTTTATAACGATACAATTGCCGGTTTGGAAAGCGATATAATTGATATCATTATCGATGTTTCACGAAAGATCATCGGCATGGAATTGGAGCATAACAGGGATGCCGTTATAAGCCTTGTTGGAACGGCAATAACGGGAAGTTCTCCGTCAAATGGTGTTGTCGTTAGGGTCTGTCCTGAAGATTACGATTATGTAAGTGAAAAAAAGGACGAATTGCTTCGATACAGCGAAAATATCCACGAGATAACGATAAAAAAGGACAATGCGCTTAATAAAGGAGACTGCCTTATCGAAACAGGTTACGGTTCAATAGACGCAAGTGCTGAAACTCAGCTTTCGGCTGTGGAACAGGCATTCAGGGAGCTTTTGGGCTATAAACCGTCCGACGGCGAAATACGAGCCGAAGAATAGCCTATTACTGTCTTATTAGGTCGCTATAGGGTAAGGTTATTAAAAAGGAAACTTATAGTCGATTTTTGGAGCAATTATGATGATATCCGTAAATCTTGATAAATACAGAAAAATATTAAACAAGCGGCAGTTTGTATGCTTTAAAGGCCAGGTAACGAAGGTTGTCGGGCTTACCATAGAATCTAACGGGCCTGAAGCCAATGTCGGAGATTTATGCCGGATAATCAATACAAGGGCGGGGAAGGAAGTTTTAGCTGAAGTTGTCGGTTTTAGAGAGAATAGTGTGCTGCTGATGCCGCTTGGAGAAATGGATGGAATTGGTCCGGGGAACCATGTTATTGCAGCAGGAACACAATTGAGCGTAGGTGTTGGCGAAGGACTGTTAGGCAGGGTACTTGACGGCCTTGGAAACCCGATTGACGGAAAAGGCAGGCTTGAAATTTCGGGATATTACCCTGTTAACAACAATCCTCCGCACCCTTTGGAGCGGCCAAGGATTAATCAGGTTCTCCCTTTAGGTGTAAAATGCATAGACGGGCTGCTGACGCTGGGTAAGGGACAGAGAATGGGAATCTTTGCAGGAAGCGGTGTCGGAAAAAGCACGTTAATTGGAATGATAGCCAGAAATACAAAAGCCGATGTTAACGTAATAGCTCTTATAGGTGAGAGAGGCAGAGAAGTAAGGGACTTTTTGGAGCGCGATCTGCAGGATGACGGCCTTAAGCGGTCGGTTGTCGTTGTCGCGACTTCTGATCAGCCCGCACTGATACGAAAAAAAGGCGCTTTTGTTGCAGTTGCGATAGCTGAATACTTCAGAGACAACGGTAAAGACGTGCTGCTGTTAATGGATTCTCTTACACGGTTTTCAATGGCGCAAAGAGAAATAGGGCTTGCAATAGGTGAGCCTCCTGTATCCCGGGGATATACCCCGTCTGTTTTTTCTGTAATGCCAAAGCTGCTTGAACGTTCCGGCACATCCGGAAACGGTTCAATTACAGGTCTTTACACTGTGCTTGTTGATGGGGACGATATGACCGAACCTGTTACAGATACCGCAAGAAGCATATTGGACGGTCATATTGTTTTATCCAGACAGCTTGCGCATCGTAACCATTACCCGGCCATAGACGTTCTTGAAAGCATAAGCAGAGTTATGAGCGATATAGCCTTGGACGGGCATAAAAAAATTGCCGCTGAAATCCGGAAAAATCTCTCCGTATACAGGGATGCCGAGGATCTGATAAATGTCGGAGCGTACGTAAACGGGAGCAATCCCGAAATCGACAGGGCGATTTCGGTCATAAATGGGATAAACGATTTTTTAGTCCAGGAAACGGAAGAAAAATTTGATTTTCAGCAAACACTTGACATAATGGAAAAGGCAGTGGCGGAAAAATAATTTGAATTGTAAAATCTCTTCCATTGTTTAAATATGAATCGGAGGTGTTTATGGCAAAGTTTGATTTCAGGCTGCAGGCACTTCTTAATGTAAAGAGGCAGCTTGAAAAGAGCGTTAAGAATGAACTTGGCGCGGCTATTCGTGAACTTGAGAACCAAAAGGCCATTCTTAACGAAATGCAGCTTGTTATTGCCTCCCAGGAAAATGAATACCGAAAAGACGGTGTTCGAAAAATAAGGCTTTCGAAGCTTAAGCAAAGGCTTGAGTATATAAGGTCTATGTATGAGAAAGAGGATTTGCAGCAGCAGAGGGTTAATGAAGAAATAAGAAATGTCGATAAAATTAGAGTAAGGCTTATTGAAATAATGAAAGAAAAAAAGCTGCTGGAAAAGCTTAAAGAAAAAGAGCTCATAGAATTCAAAAAACAACAGGATAAGATTGAGAGGGTACACATCGACGAGCTCGCCAGCTATGCAAAATATACAAATGAGGAAAAGGAAAACATAATGTCATAGGAGAAGACCATGGCAGAAAAAACAAAAACAAAGGTGGAAGCCCCGGCACAGCAAGGAAGCGATAGTAAGGGTGGATCTGAAGGGTTTTTGCATGGATTGCTGACCGTTCTATTATCAATACTTATCGTACTTGTAGTATTCGGAGGGGCTTTTTATTATGTACTTAAAAATAACATATATAATCTTGGGGAGTATTTCCGTCCCCGCATGGAAAAAATCCCGGTAATTAAGTATGCTCTTCCTCCCCTTCCGGCCTGGGAGGATCCTGACGATCCAAAACATCTTACTCAAGCCGAATTGGTAAGAAAATATAACGAACTGCGAAGTGACAAAGCTGATCTGACTATAAAGCTTGAACATGCAAATCATCGCATTTTTGAGCTTGAAGACGAAAGAGAACAGTTAATTTCGCTGAAGGAGGAAGCGGAAGCCGTAAAACTTGAAAATGAAAAACTGCTTGAGCAGATAGAAAAGGAAAGGGTACAGCTTCAAGAAGATAAGAAAGTGGTTTCGGAAATTATAGCACAGGGCAGTCCGGAAGGATTGAAGGATTATTTTAACAGAATTGACCCTGAAACCGCACAGAGAATATATACCGAGATTATTAAACAGGAAGCGGTGGATCAGCAGATTAAAACGATGGCAAAAACATATGCTGAAATGGAACCTGCAAATGCGGCCGCTGTACTGACAGAGCTAAAGGACAAAGATATTGAGCTTGTGCTGGACATAATAAGTCTTATGAAAGCGGATGCTTCCGCTGAAATAATGGAAAATATGGAGCCGGCGCTTGCTGCGGAGCTCATGAAGAAGCTTGCCGACAGGAACATTAAAGAGTCTGGTTAAAAAGTGCATATGGAATTGCTTGATCTTTAGGGAAAAACCGAATCACTATTACTTAGTTGGGTCGAACAGCGGCAATAGCCGCTGATAAAATAATTTATTTAACTGTACAAGGGAGGTGATAAAATATGTTTTACGCAAGCCAAACAATGCCGATACCGCTGCAATCGGCTGTGGAATCAGCCAATTTATCAGGTAAGCGCGGCTCTATAAAAGATGGCTTTTCAAAAATTCTTGACAGGAGCATGCATGCGCTGCAAAAAGCTGACAACGGAAAACAACAGGGTAAACACCGCGCAGGCTTTACCGTATCTTCTTTGAATAGGGCTGAGCCGCGTGTGGAAGTGCAAACCCGCGTAAAGTGTTCCAATAGCCCAGTTGATGAAAAAGCCATATCCGGAAACGAGAAAAGCATTTTCTGTGCCGGCAGCGGAGAACAGGACCGCACCGAAACAACTAATATTGAGTCGGCTCCGACGGCTGTTAGATCCGAACAGGATAATGAACTTGTGCGGGAACCGATTGAATTGCTTCAACAGCTTCAACTACTTCTAAACGATATCTTAGTGCTCCTTCAAAAACTTTATCAGTCATTGAATGAACCGGACAGCCTTGAAAAAAGTTCTGCAAATTTTAGTTTAGAAGAATTTAAACAGCAGATTTTAGTTAAGCTGACTGAAGCGGTTGAATTAATTAAGACATCGGAAATACCTGAGCTTGAAAACGCTTTTGCCGATAAGCTTTTACAAATGCTTGAAAACGGTCTATTAGAAGCTGAAAGCATTGGACAAGAACAAATTTCTATCGAATTAATTAATGATCTTGATGGACTTGTTCGAAAGATGCTTTTTGAAACCGAAACCTTAAAACTTCAGATAGCTGAGGATATTCCCGCTGAATTTACCGCCGGGCACACTGCGCAAAGTGCAGAAGATATTGAACACGCGGAGCAGAGCGAGCCTTTAAACACTGATGGCAACAAGCCTTTAGCGGAACCGGCGGCAGGTGAAAGCCGGAAGAAAGGCTCAGACAGTGAAACAAGAATGCATCAGGAACAAAGCCCGGTGAATATTTCAAAGGTTTCTGCCGCGGCGGAAGACGATACGAAACAGGATTTCATTGTAAATACCGCAGGCACACCGGCCGAAATTCCGAACGAAACGGCTTCCATTGCGCAAACAGCGGATAAACCGCCTGCAACCGGATTGCGGCAAACGGAACAATTTGAGTATCAAGTAATCCGGCAGGTAATTGAAAAAGCCGAAACATTGCTAAGCGAAAACAGGACCGAAATGGTTATCCGACTGAAACCTGAAAGCCTCGGGAAACTGACGCTGCGGGTTATTCACGAGCGCGGTGAGATTACGGCCGGGTTAATTGCGGAAAATGAACAGGTGAAAGCCGTAATTGAAAGCAATCTGCGTTTTTTGGAAGATTCTCTGCGAAGGAGCGGTGTAGAGCTGCAAAGTCTTGCGGTATCGGTTGGACAGAACGGCCAGAGCGGACAAAATGAAAGTGATGAACGAAGCTACAACGGAAGAACTATCGGAAGAAAAACGCCTGTACCTTCACCGGCACCGATAAACGATGCACATCATACTTACAGGTTTGGAGGTACTGCGGAAGGGTTAATTCAGATGGAAGGGCCGGCAATTGACCTGACAGCGTAAGAAGGAGGTGAAAGCAAAATGTCACAGGTATATTCAACAGGTACGAATACAATTGACGAAATGGTTGGTTCTTATGAGGCACAGAAGGAAAGCCGCAGTGTTGATAACGATCTTGGAAAAGATGCTTTCCTGAAACTCCTTATCACGCAGCTTCAGCATCAGGACCCGCTTGAACCGATGGATGACCAGGATTTTATCGCTCAGATTGCTCAGTTCAGTTCACTTGAACAGATGCAGAACCTGAACAGTTCATTTTCCTACTCAATGGGGTTTTCATTAATGGGAAAATATATATCCGCGATTATTCCCGATGAAAAAACCGGAGAGATTAAGTATGTGGAAGGCGAAGTAACGGCGGTGCGTTCGGCATCCGGGCAGGTATACCTCGTTGTGGACGGTGAAGATGTTCCGATTGGTAAAGTCTCAAGTGTTTCCGATGCTCCATTAGGACGCGAGAATGTTGAACTTGAACGTTACAGCAATCTGATTGGATTATTGGGCACCGTAGAAACGGTAATGAAGGAAGGCGAGTCTCCTTACGTAATGGAAGGTATTGTTGCGACAATATGGAAAGGGGACGATGGGATTTATGCCAGTCTTGATGAAGTGATTCTCAGCGTTAAAGATATCCGTAAGGACGCGTTTGAAACCGAGCAGGAATACATTGACGGTATGAAAGGCCGGGAGATTGTCTTTAAGGCAAAAGACGCAAAAACCGGAGAACCGATTGAGCTTGCATGCGTTCTGAGAGACGGTGCTTATGATGAGGAGAGGGGCTGCTTTCATGTAATAGTTGATAAAGTGAATGTTCCGGTAAAGAATATAGTTTCGGCACGCAGGATTGATCTTCTTTCTACCGAGCAGCAGCTTCTGATGGAGATACTTCAAACACTGAAAGCGCTCGACGAAAAAATGCCCGGTTTAATTGAAGAACCGGAAAACCCGGAAGGTCCTGAAGAACCTGAAAACGCAGACGGAGAAACGGAAAGCGTTATTGAAGGCACAGATGGCGCCGAAGATTCTGAAAGTATTACTAATTCTGCTGATGACGGAATAAACGCAAACGCTCAAGTGGCTGGAGGTGAAAACCAATGATTATCAACAACAAGCACGTTTCCGGCATACCTTATCTAAAGCCGGCCGGTGCTAAACCTGAAAAAAGAAATGTTAATCAAGCGGCGGATTTTGCCGGTATTCTGCAAAAAAAGCTTATTGATGACAGGGAAGTGAAAATTTCAAAGCATGCCCGGCATAGAATGGAAACGCGGAATCTGAACCTGAGTGATAATCAGCGGATAAGGCTTTCGGATGCGGTTGACAAAGCGGATGCGAAAGGAGTAAGAAACACCCTTGTAGTTATGGACAATATGGCCCTTGTGGTTAATGTAACGAACCGTATCGTCGTAACCGCGATTAACGGCGGCGAGTTAAAGGAGAATGTTTTTACGAACATTGACGGCGCTGTTTTTGCGGACTGATTACGGAGTGTTTCATTAATAATCGTTAATTAATAACCGATATATTGAATAAGGGGTTATGCAGCCGGACCCGATCGGGAGGCTGTCCGCTCCGGAACGACGGAAGGAGCGGTAACCCGGGGAGGTTGATACTTTATGATGCGATCAATGTTTTCAAGCGTTTCAGGCTTGAAATCACACCAGACAAAAATGGATGTAATAGGCAATAATATCTCAAATGTTAATACTATTGGCTATAAAGCCAGCCGAACAACATTTGCTGAAATATTCGCTCAAACGATGTCCGGTGCAGGAGCGCCGGATCCGAACACCGGCAGGGGCGGAACGAACCCGATGCAGATTGGTCTTGGCATGAATGTTAACGCAGTCGACACTTTAATGGGGCGCGGAAGCCTTCAGCGCACAGACAATCCGACGGATTTATCGATAGAGGGGGAAGGCTTTTTCATTGTACGCGCAGGTACTGAAGGCACGCCGATGTTCACCCGCGCGGGAAATTTCGCGATCGATAAACTCGGAAACATTGTTACCGCGCAAGGACTGAACCTGCTTGGATGGCAGAAATACGAGATTGACAACGAAGGGAATTACATTTTTGATACGCAGGAAGAAATTAAGCCGCTGAACCTTTACGAAGACGAATACAATATGAACAAACGCCTCATTGCGGCGCAGGTTACAACCAAGGCGGTTTTGTCGGGAAATCTTGATGCCACGAAAGCACCCGTGGGAGGTTACAGCGGAAGTGCGGTTGGTACGGCATCGATGGATTCTCTTAATGATGATGTAAGAGCTGATGGTACTGCAGGGCAGGATGGCATACCCGACGATGGGACATCAAACTTTGAACCTCATTTTATTGTCCCTTTAACGATTTATGATAAGCTTGGAAACGAGTATAAACTGAATGTTAACTTTTGGAAAAACTTTGTTGATTCTGAAGCAAACGAAACATCGTGGTATTATACGGTTACGGGAGCCGGCGCTGAGTTTGAGACCGAAGAAGAAGGAAGCAGCGCTTCGGGGTATATAAAGTTTGACAGCGATGGTAAGATTATTACCGATGATCCCGATTTTAATGTAAGGCAGCCAATTACAGTAATACCCGATCCGAGTGTGGGAACCGATGAGTTCGAATTTGAGCTGAACTTGGAGAAACTGTCGATGTACGCCGATGACAGTTCGGTAAAACCGACACAGGTTGACGGATATCCTCCTGGAAGCCTTGTTTCGTTCAGTATAGGCAGCGACGGAATTCTAACAGGTGTTTACAGCAACGGCCGTCAGCAGCCTCTCGGGCTTGTTGCACTCGCTGTTTTCGATAACGCCGCGGGGTTGCAGAAAGCGGGGAACAACCTGTTTTTGCCCACATCTAACTCAGGTGACTTTAACAGGGCATTTAAGCCGGGCACGGAAGGGGCCGGCGCATTAAATCCCGGAACGCTGGAAATGTCAAATGTCGACCTTGCCCAGCAATTCACCGAAATGATAGTTACGCAGCGCGGGTTCCAGGCAAACAGCCGTGTTATGACAACATCTGATGAAATACTGCAGGAGCTTGCAAACATGAAGAGATAATGCAGAGTTTATAGTGTAACGGAAAGGTGTCGGGAACCGGATTCCATCATCCGGTTTCCGGCATAAATGGCTGAACAGCCGGACATATACTCCGGAAAGGAGTGTGAAGCCATGATTGAAGTAACCCGTCTTAATAAAAAGGAATTCGTCCTTAACTGTGACTGGATTGAAACTGTTGAATCCACTCCGGATACGGTTATAACCCTTACAAACGGGAAAAAGTACGTGGTGTCTGAATCGGTTGATGATATTATGAAAAAGGTGGTAGAATATAAACAAAAGATATTTTCTGCAAATTATGGAGAATATATAACGGGATGAGAGGTGTGTCGTTTGGAATCGAAGAGCATATATACAATACTGTTGGCAATTATTGCGGTACTGACACTTGCTTTGGCGGTGTTGATAATATTCCTGTTTGTAACTTATAATCCAAATGTGAAGGCTGCTGCAGGAGGAATTCAAGCCGATGGGACGATAGCCGAACGGATAGTCCCGGACGATGAAATGATTGAATTCAAGCTCTTCGGAGGAGAAGAAAAAATGTTTGCGCTAAAGAGCGAGCCTGAGCATCCCGACGCGATTGTGCTTGTATCGGTAACATTGAAATGTGACGCCGGGCCTAAAAAGAAAAAAGAGACTGAAATTACCGCGCTTGTTAATGATTTATACCTGAGCGAGCTGGAAGAAGCGGTCGGCGATTATTTCGCCGCTATGACTCTTTCTGAAGCGAGAGAACTCGAAACGCGGTACAAGGCGAGAGATGATCTTATAAATACGTTTAATGAAATATTGAACGCTAACAAGCACCCAAAGGAAAAGATAGTGTATAAGGTTACGCTGCAGATGTTTGCACAATAACCGGAAATTGCAATAAATCCCGAACTAAAAGGGGGGACAAGCTTAGATGGGAGACATCCTTTCCCAAAATGAAATAGATGATTTGCTGGCACAGTTAAATACCGGAGAAATTAATGTCCAGGAGTTCAAACGGGATTCCGGTGAAAAAAAGATAAAGGAACATGACTTTAAAAGGCCGAGCAAGTTTGCAAAGGATCATCTGAGGACGATGCAAATTATTCATGAGAATTACGCCAGGTATATCACAAACTTCCTGTCAGGCTACTTGCGCACCCTTGTTCAGGTTGATGTGATATCAATTGAGGCGGTGCAGTATTCCGAGTTTACTAACTCTATTGCAAACCCGGCTGTTTTGGCGATTATTAACTTCAGCCCGATGCCGGGAAGCATTGTTTTTGATTTTTCGCCCCCGATTGCTTACGCTTTAATCGAAAGAATTTTAGGGGGAAAAGGAAGCGGAATTGAAAAAGTACGCGGATTTACGGAAATAGAAGTAGCGATACTTATGAGAATAATATCCCAAATGCTCACTTATATGACTGAGCCATGGGAAAATGTTGCTGTCGTAAAACCAACGCTTGACAGGATTGAAACGAACGCGCAGTTTGTACAGATTATGAATCCGACTGAAATGGTGGCTCTTGTGACATTCCAGGCAAAAGTTGGTGAAGTTGAAGGGTTAATGAATTTATGCATACCCCATATGGTTGTTGAACCGGTTATGTCGAAATTGAGCACGAAAATATGGTTTTCAATGATTGAAAAGGGTACGACTGAAGAAACAAGGAAATCGATCGAGTTGAAAGTAGAAGAAACAAAAGTTCCGGTGATAGCTGTCCTTGGAAGGACAACCCTTATGGTATCGGAGTTTTTGCAGCTTCAGACAGGAGATGTTCTCCCCCTTAATACCACGGTAAATGGGGATATGGAAGTAATGGTGGGTGAATTGCATAAATTTAACGCAAAACCCGGGGTAAGAAATAAAAGAGCAGCGGTGAAAATAACAGAGGTTATCAGAAGGGGTGACGATTAAATGGGTGACATGCTTTCGCAGGCCGAAATAGATGCGTTGCTAAGCGGAGCGCTTAGTATGGATGAGGAACATGAAGAAACAAGCCAGGGTAATACTGAAATCCTGACACCGCAGGAAGTTGACGCAATAGGTGAAATAGGCAATATCAGTATGGGTACTTCCGCTACTACTTTGTACACATTACTGGGCAAAAAAGTTATGATAACCACGCCAAAGGTCAGCGTTACCACCTGGGAGGAACTGTCGGAGCAGTATCCTGAACCATATGTAGCGGTCAAGGTCCAGTATATTGATGGACTTAAAGGAACTAACCTTCTGATAATGCGCATATCAGATGTAAAAATAATAACTGATCTTATGATGGGTGGAAGCGGGAAGGTTGACAATGATGCGGAATTGTCGGAACTTCATTTGAGTGCGGTAAGCGAAGCGATGAATCAGATGGTAGGATCAGCGGCGACTTCGATGTCGTCAATGTTTGAAAAAAGAGTGGAAATATCACCTCCTGAATCAATGCTCATTCATTTTGCCGAAGACAGGGAAAATATCAGGTTCGAAGATAACAACCAGATTGTTAAAGTAGCCTTTTCACTGACCGTAGGCGATTTAATAGACAGCCAGATAATGCAGCTTCTTCCCATATCCTTTGCTAAGGAACTTGTGGAGAATCTTTTAAAAGCCGGCGAAAAGGAAGAACCGTTAGTACCGACTGATCCTAAACCCACTGTAACGGAACCGCCGCAGCAGCGGCAGCCTGAGAAAAAATCCCCTGAGGAAGAGTACCCGTCAGGCTTTGCTGCACAGCCTCAGCAGGAGCCGCCGCGCCAAAACGCGTACCAGCAAATGCCTAATATGTCTTCGCCGCCGCCGAGCCTCCAACGCCCGATAAATGTGCAGCCTGCACAATTTCAATCATTTGATTCCGGGATTCAGCCTTTTGAAGCACAAAATATTGGTCTGTTAATGGATGTGCCTCTACAGATTACCGTTGAACTCGGCCGCACTACGAAAAAGATAAAAGAGATTCTTGAATTCGGACAAGGGTCGATAATCGAATTAGATAAACTTGCAGGCGAACCTGTTGATATTCTTGTAAACGGTAAACATGTGGCGAAGGGGGAGGTTGTCGTTATTGATGAAAGCTTCGGGGTCAGGATAACCGATATTATTCATCCATCAAAAAGGCTTTGATTTATAACGAAAAACATTATATAATATTGTTGTATTTTGGCAGCTTGCGAAGCCGCTTTTAGAATCCGGGCATTTATTGTATTATACACATTTGCAGAATGAAAATTAACAGGCTTTCCGGGTTGCTCAGGTTTTATCGTCTGACATAAAACACGTGAACTGTTACAGATTAGATAGAAACAGTTTCCTGGCTGGAAAAGCCGCTTTTGTTGAAACTTTATGCATTTTACTAATGTTATAAGGAGAGGTTCTAAGTATGGCGAATATACTTATTGTTGACGACGCAGCATTCATGAGGATGATGATAAAAGACATTCTGATGAAAAATGGTTATACCGTAGTAGGGGAAGCAGAGAACGGCATAAAAGCCATAGAGAAATTTAAGGAGCTTGTTCCCGACCTGGTAATTATGGATATAACAATGCCGGAAATGGATGGAATACAAGCTGTCAGACAGATAAAGGGGATTAGTTCGGAAGCAAAGATAATTATGTGTTCGGCTATGGGACAGCAGGCAATGGTTATTGAATCGATACAGGCCGGTGCCAGGGATTTTATAGTTAAACCTTTCCAGGCGGAAAGAGTAATTGAAGCCGTTAAAAAAGTTGTAGGTTAAGAAAGGCTTTTTATATGTGGTTAGAACTGTTAGGCGTTGTCCTGATTTTCGGTTCCATACTATTTCTTGCATATGTTGCCGCAAAATACGTCGGAAAGAAAGCTGCCGGATCGATGAAATCCAAACATATGCAAGTTATCGAACAAATAAGTCTTAGCCTCGACAAAAGGCTGATTCTTGTCCGGGTCGGAACCGATTATTTTTTATTTCTTTCAGGAAAACGCGAGTTTAAGATGGTAGCAAGGGTGAGGCCGGATAAAATTGCGAAATCGGAACAACATGAGGACAAGACTTTGGATGAACCCGTTTTTGATTTTCGGCGTGTACTAAATAAATATATAAGCAAAAGTGATGAAAAAACGCATATGAAAAATACCCGCGGTGATACCGAGCCGAATACATCAGGGAACAGCGCTATAAAAAAGAATATCCATAAGCTTTGGCAGCTGCGGGAAAAAAGATACGATAAGGAAGTATAGGGGTTAATGTCAAGGAAGAAAAAGAGGATCATTTTTTTTATATGTCTTCTGGCACTGATTGCGGTTTTCCGTGTAGGCTGCCATGCACAGCCCGGCATTTCAATTACCGATGATGGCATTACCATTAGATCATCGGATAATCCCGAAGATGTTTCAAACAGCATAAAACTGCTTCTTTACCTGACGGTGATTGCCGTATTGCCGTCAATTCTTATTATGATGACCTCTTTTACCCGGATTATTGTCGTATTGTCGTTTCTAAGAAATGCAATGGGTACGCAGCAAATGCCCCCAAACCAGGTATTAATAGGCTTGGCACTGTTTTTAACCCTCTTCATTATGTCTCCCGTCATTTCAGATTTAAATGAACAGGCTTTAAAACCTTTTTCCGATAATGAAATAACAATGGAACAGGCTATCGACAACGCATCGGGGGTCATGAAGGATTTTATGCTTTTAAAAGCCAGAACAAGGGAGAAGGATCTGGCGCTGTTTGCCAATATTGCCGATATTGAGGCCCCTGAAAATATAAATGATTTACCGATGAAAGTAGTTATTCCTGCTTTTATGATTAGTGAACTTACGGTTGCGTTCAGGATTGGGTTTATGCTTTATATCCCGTTCCTTGTAATAGATATGGTGGTCGCAAGTACGCTTATGTCAATGGGGATGATGATGCTTCCGCCGATTATGATTTCGCTGCCGTTTAAAATATTACTGTTTTTACTCGTAGACGGATGGAATCTTGTAGCCGAAACAATCCTTAAGTCGTTCGGATAGTTTCGGTTATTGCTTTCCGCTATTTTGACAGTTAGATGAGTTCGAAGGTGGTTTGGTATGGAACAGCAAGTGCTTGATATTGCCCGGGATGCTATTTTCACATTAATAAAACTTGCTTCACCGCTTTTAGGCGCAGCATTGGTTGTAGGTCTTGCGATAAGCATATTTCAGGCCACAACACAAATTCAGGAACAAACCCTTTCTTTTGTTCCGAAAATAATTGCTGTTTTTTTAGCTATATTTATATTCGGCTCATGGATGATTACAACGCTGAAAGAATTTACGCTGAGAATTTATGATAATATCCTCAGGTTTATATATTATGGGTAATAAGTAATGGGCTGAACATTATGCGGGGTTTTTTTCGGAAAGGGGTTAATTGATGACAATACCTCTTGACATTTTAAACATATGGGACAGCTTTTTACTGGTATTTATACGAGTAACAGGGCTTTTCGTCGTTTCTCCCGTTTTTGGGCGCCAGAACATACCAGCCTATTACAAAATTGGCTTTTCTTTTTTTACGGCAGTCATATTGTCATACAGTATCCCTGTGCCTGACACAGGAGCGTACAACAGTATTTTTGCATTTTTTCTGCTTGTGGCTAAAGAATTTATGATAGGGCTGATACTGGGTTATATATCATATTTAATAATAACAGCGATATACCTTGCGGGGCAAATGATAGATATGCATATCGGATTCGGAATGGTCAATGGTTTAGACCCTGTAAGCAATATTCAGATTCCGGTAACAGCCGATTTATATTTTATTCTTACGCTGCTTATATTTCTTGCGATTGACGGCCATCACCTGTTGATATACACACTGTCGGAAAGTTTCAGCCGGCTCCCGGTTGGAAGCACGATT
>JAAYBO010000174.1 GCA_012730095.1 Clostridiaceae bacterium | reverse complement strand
CAACTAATCTGAAAAGCCATTCGGATGGGTTGAATGCCAGCGCCATGCACTTCTAATAATTGTTTCCAAATCATTATAGCGCGGAGTCCATTTTAATTCACGTTTTATCTTTTCAGACGATGCCACGAGTACGGCGGGATCTCCCATTCGCCTTTGCGTTATTTCGGCAGGTATCGGGTGTCCCGTAACTTTTCTCGCCATTTCAATAACATCTTTTACCGAAAATCCCTTCCCGTTTCCAAGGTTGTAAATACCGCTTCCTTTTCCTTCCCTCAGACTGTTCAGCGCTAATATATGCGCATCCGCCAAATCGGTAACATGGATATAATCCCTTATGCATGTTCCATCCGACGTGGGATAATCATCCCCGTATATTTGGACAGCAGCCCTCTGCCCAAGCGCTGCTTGCAGGACAATTGGTATCAGATGGCTTTCAGGCTCATGATCTTCGCCGATACTCCCGTCAATATGCGCACCCGCCGCATTAAAGTAGCGCAGGCTCACATATTTAATCCCGTAAGCCTTTTCACACCATAGAAGCATTTTTTCAATGGCAAGTTTTGTTTCGCCGTATGGATTTGTTGGTTGTGTTTTGTCGGTTTCAAGAATAGGTACGTTTTCCGGCTCGCCGTATACGGCAGCGGTAGATGAGAAAACTATAAACGGTACTTCATACCATTTCATTTTTTCCAGCAGATTCATTACGGATACCACATTGTTTTTATAATAATCAAGAGGTTCTGACACACTTTCTCCAACTAAAGAGCTGGCCGCGAAATCAATAACCGAATCTATTTTGTTTTCACTGAATACACTGTTGAGAAAACTGCTGTCCCTTAAATCCCCGTGATAGAATTTACATTTGCCGACGGCTTCCCTGTGACCTTTAACAAGGTTGTCAACAACCACAACCTCTTCACCATTTTCAACAAGTTCAGCCACAGTATGGCTTCCGATATACCCGGCTCCGCCTGCTACCAATACAGCCATTTTATGCCACCCCTCACTTAATAAATTATTTCTCTTCCCCCGTCTCCTGCTTCCGTTATATAAAAACTTGCGTCATGGCCGATCACTTTATTATATGCTTTACCGACACGCTCAATAAATTCCTGGACTTTATCTTCACGGACAAGGCTGACCGTACATCCGCCAAACCCTGCTCCGGTCATTCTCGAACCTAACACTCCTTCTACTTTCCTGGCTTGTTCAACCAGTGTGTCAAGTTCTACACCTGTAACCTCGTATAAGTCTCGTAAAGAATCATGGGAAGCATTCATTAATTCTCCGAATTCTTCCAGCCTGTCTTTTTTTAGCGCCTCTACCGCTTTAATTACCCGTTCATTCTCATATACCACGTGGGCAACGCGTTTTCTTATCGTTTCATCGGATATTTCCTCCTGATACGTTAAAAAATCATCAACGGATATATCCCTGAGGTATGACGCATCCGGGAATATGTGCCGCAGCTGTTCAAGCCCCTTTTCACATTCGCTTCTTCGTTCATTGTATTTTTCACTGCCAAGGCTTCTTTTAATGTTTGTGTTCGCAATCACAAGCTTATAACCCTTCATTACCAGCGGAACCATTTCCCAGGTCAAGTCCCGGCAGTCCAAAAATATAGCCATATTTTTCTTTCCCATTGCGGATGCGAACTGATCCATTATACCGCATTTTACTCCGATGTAATTATGCTCCGCTTTCTGCGCTATCTTAGCAAGGTCAACCATGTCGATCTCTCTTTTAATCCCATGATACGAATCTCCCAAAGCGACAAGAGCAACAGCGGTAGCAATCTCGATAGCGGCCGACGAAGAAAGACCGCTTCCAAGCGGAACTTTATCGTCATACATCAGATCACAGCCGCAAAGTTTGTAGCCGGCTTTTTGAAGTTCATCGGCCACGCCGAGCTGGTAATTACCCCATCTTAAATGTTTCCATTTGTCTAGTTCATCAAGGTTAGCCCTAACCATTTGCTTAAGATCTGTCGCTATCAGGTTTATTTGCCGGTCGTTCCTCGGACGGGCCAACACCGTTGTATCCATTGTAAGAGCCGCGGGAAACACAAATCCTCCGTTATAATCGGTATGTTCCCCTATAAGGTTTACCCTTCCCGGCGACTTAAAAATGCGTATTCCGTCGCTTTGTCCTTCGAAGTAAGTTAAAAAGCTTTCAATAAACTCCTGATACATAATAATACCCTCCTATCAACCAACATTTTTTTTCAGAAACTTTTGATATGCGTTTCTTAATTCTTCAGCCTTTTCTTCAGGCGCAGTTGGATTGCAATGAGCCCAAACCCCCGTTTCACTTGACGCATTGAATTTCTGCTTATCCTTTGATCTCATTGGCGGAAAAAACTCTATATGAAAGTGGTAGTAGTCTTTCGTATCCGGCCCGTTTACAGGATTCTGGTGCATACACATCATATACGGAAATTGAGTGTCAAACAACGAATCAAGCATCCCAACCGTTTCGCGGATTGTTTTTGCCAAGTTTCTTTTTTCTGCTTCACTCATATCGGACAGGTTTTGCTTGTGATTTTTGGATACAATATAGACTCCGTACGGATATTCGACAAAAAATGGGAGCACAACAGAAAAACTGTCATTTTCAAATATAATCCGCTTTCCAAAATCCTGTTCTTCTTTAAGAAATCGGCATATCAGACATTCTCTGTTGTTTTCATAGTATTCGCTGCATGCTTCCAACTCAAGCTCGATTTTTTTCGGAATAAACGGATAACCGTATATCTGACCGTGAGGATGCGGCATTGTCACTCCAACAACCTCACCGCGGTTCTCAAATATAAAAACATATTTAATTTTTTTATCTTTTGAAAGTTCAATGAACCTCTCGGTCCATAAATTTACAAGTTTATACACGTGCTCCTCCGAAAGCTCGGGAAGCGTAACCGTATGCCTCGGCGAATACAGAATAACCTCGCACTTGCCGTATGCATAGCTTGTTTGAAAAAAAGCGTTCGCTACCGGATCAGGTTCAGGGGGATTTTGGGATAATGCAGGAAAATCATTGTCGTATTTGTAAACATCATATTCGGGAACATTCCCTGAATCAGGACAGAACGGGCACCAATCTTTCGGCATCTGAGGTCTGTTCTGCCTGTGCGAAGCAATCATTACCCAATCCTTGATAAATGGATGCCATCTAAGCTCAGCCATATAAGTCTCCTTTCGAAAGCTTTTCTTAGTATTAAAGGTTTTACCTATAATAAGTGTTACTATTCAAACGAATAATAACATTGAAGAAATAAGTTTGTTTAAGTCGTTAAGTCGTCACTTTAATAGTTCAAAAAGCGAATGTCTAAATAACAGCAATAAAAATAAAAAATTCAATTATTCACTCATATTCTATTATTGCGGGTACATTTTGTAAATGGTACAATGTTTTTGGAATATGGAATTATGTTGTCAGGGTAAAAGATGCTTGAAAAATATTATTTCAATAAATACAACCAAACGGATTTAAACGTATACCGCTGCGGAATACAAAAATGCAAGCCAAAATTTGCATGGGGCCCCGGCGTGCGTGATCACTTTATTGTGCATTATATATTAAGCGGAACAGGCACTTTTTCAGTACAAAACAAATCTTACCACCTTACTGCAGGAAACGGTTTTGTTATTTTCCCCGAACAGCTTGTAACATACACTGCCGGCAGCATTAATCCCTGGACATATTCCTGGGTTGGATTTCATGGTTTGAAAGCCGAATCTTATCTTAGAAAAGCCGGGTTTTCAAAGGATCAGCCGATTTTCATATATGATAATGACAAAAAACTCTCCGACTGCCTAAAAAGCATGATATCGTGCGCAAGGCTGAGCACGCCTTCCGAATTAATGCTATTAGGATATTTGTATATATTTTTGTCACTTTTAATCCATAACAGCCGACAAGAGGGCAATCAAAACCCCAGTGCTGATAACCAGGATAAATATATTCGACGGGCAATTGAATTTATATCGAAGAATTATTCGAGTGAAATTTCAATTCAGGAGATAGCATCCCGTATGGGTTTTGACCGTAGTTACTTATACACTCTTTTTAAAAAGCATCTTAATATGTCGCCTCAGGATTTTTTGATCGGGTTCAGGATTGACCGCGCTGTTGAATTAATGGAAAACACTTCTCTGTCAATAGGCGATATTTCACGTTCCGTAGGTTATGACGATCCGCTGCACTTTTCAAAGTTATTCAAGAAGAAAAAAGGTATTTCCCCAAGTCTGTTCAGAAAACGGCTGACAACAAATTGAATTTTTAACAACTGTCAGCTTACAAATTCACCGTTTGTTAGGTTTATATAAACAAGCCAATATCCGCTCATGTCGCCGAATTCCGGGTTGCTGACACCCACCCATCTGCAAATATTTTCAAAAGGTTTGCCGTCTGAGTCATCCTTTGCAGGTATTCCCAAAACGAAATAATTTAATTTTGTACTGTACGACTGATAAAAGCCTGCAATAAGGTGTCTGTACTTAAACAAGCCCACAAGTATTTTGGGATTAGCGAACAGAGGGATTTTCATATTGCAGGCAAAAAGAATATTGCTTAGTTTCGCAAGATCATTTATTTTGTACCATGCATAATCTTGCCTGGGATTCAGAAAAGGCTCTATACTCTCAAAGGTTTCGCTCAATTTACGTTCAAGCCTTAATGTGTCAATTTTGTTTTTATCACTATAATCCGGATTTTTGCCGGGGTTTTCGACAATGCTTTTTTCGCTTTCCTCACTCAATATGTTTCCTTTTTCAAATTTTTCAATCTTTCGAACTTCTCTTTTCAATAAACGCTGTCTTATCGACTCATCCCACACATCTGCTCTGCCGCAAATTCCAACCATCGGCAAAAAAAGTCTTTCCCTGTGTTCCGCGGCGATCAATATATATTTGATATTCCCCGGAGCCATGCCCAGTGAATGAATTGCTTCATAATCCAGATTTCTTCTGAAATTGCCGTTCATTAGACCGACATCCAAATTTCCGGCACGCAATAT
>JAAYBO010000173.1 GCA_012730095.1 Clostridiaceae bacterium | reverse complement strand
TGTCTACCACCCAGTTGTATAGCTTCATATCCGCTTCTTTGAAGAATGAAATGAAGGAATTCCTGCAAACATCTCCATTGTGAGGCAAATTATCGCAGCTGAGAATTGTCAGAGGACCCGCATTTGTCTCTATTCTTTTAAGCAACCCTGCTGCAATATATCCAAAAACGGTACGCGGCTTCTCAGGTAACTTCAAATCATAAAGAATATCTTCATTTGAGAAAACAAATTCACCTGTTTTCTTATCAATATTATAGCCGCCCTCTGTGATGGTGAGTGAGATAATCTTAATACGCGGATCAGCCACTTTTTCGATGATGGCCGCAGAATTCTCCACTCCCCAGAGCAATTCAACCAAAGAGCCAATCCGATGGTACTCATCAAGCCCTGAACGTCCAAAAACTGTCAGGCCGTAGCAATTCTCCTGTTTTTTTAAACCCCGATAAATTTTCTCATCTTTTTCAAGAATCATTGCTCCGCAAATGCCCCAGTTTTTCTGATCGGAATCAGTCAGCAGCATGTTTGTATAATAAGCCTGATGTGCCCTATGAAAATTCCCGACCCCAAAATGCAGGATTCCCGGTATAATCTCCTTACGGTCGTATGCTAATTCATAAGTTTTTATTGCCATTTCTCCCACCCACCGTGTAATTTTTGCTTATCCTTAAAATATTAATTTATTATGCCTTTCTTTTTGACTGGCTTATGCTGTCAAATACAACAACAACAAAAAGAACAATACCGGTAATTACTTTTTGCCAATAATCATTTGCTCCAATAATGGACATACCATTATTCAGTACACCGATGATAGCTGTCCCTACTATCGCACCTGGAATATTCCCTTTCCCGCCATTAACGCTTACGCCGCCTAATACCGCAGCGGTCAGGACGTTTAACTCAAACCCATTTGCAATATTCGGCTGACCTGAACCAACGCGCGTCAGCATAACCAATCCGGCAATACCGGTTAGAAAACCCAAAAGCGTGTATGTTGTTGTGCGGGTAAAGTGAATGTTAATACCTGCCAGTCTGGTAGCTTCTGTATTACTGCCCAACGCGTAAAAATGGCGGCCAATATAGGTTTTGTTAAGCAGAATGATACCTAACACGATAATGCCGGCCATGATTATCCCTTGCACAGGAATTTTGTAAATATTTCCCTGTCCGATAACCTTTAAATAATCCGGTATTCCATATATCGGATAACCTTTTGACATAATGAAAGTTACACCGCGCAGTGCCGTCATCATTGCCAGCGTAGCAATGAGCGGCGGAATTCCTGTTTTTGTTATCATATACCCGTTGAAAAAACCAATTACAGTTGTCATAACAATGCCGATAATTACTGCAAGTATTGGATTAACTCCGTGTTCGACAATCATTAAAGCTACAGAAACATTCATAATCGCTATTTGAGATCCGACAGATAAGTCTAAACCGCCGCCTATCAAGACGAAAGTAAATCCTACAGCTACAATTCCCATAACGGATATTTGCCTGATTATGTTCATCGCGTTATTTATTGTAGAAAACGCCGGAGACAAAATAGAAAAAACAGCTATTAACGCAATTAACACAATGATAATTGCATATTGTTTTACGAAATTTGTTAATTTTAGTTCCAAAGCGACCCCTCCTAACAGATCCCTGATGCCATTGATAGAACCGTTCTTTGCGAAAATTCATTCTTCTCCAGAAAACCAACCATTCTTTTTTCGTTAAGGACCATCAATCTATCGGAAATATTCAGCAATTCATCCATCTCCGAAGAAATAAAGATAATTGCTATACCTTGTTTCGCAAATTCACCGATCAGATTATATATTTCCTGTTTTGCGTTCACATCAACACCCCTGGTCGGTTCATCCAAAATCAGGATACTTGGTTTGCTTGCGAGCCATTTTGCCAGTACAACCTTTTGCTGGTTGCCGCCGCTGAGACTTTCGACATTTTGCTTCACGCTCGCCGCTTTAATTTGAAGAGTATTTTTTAGAGTATCCACAATAGTACTCTCTTCTTTCTTTTTATAAAAGCCCTTTTTCGAAATCCTCCTCAAAATAGGTAAAGTTATATTCCAATTGATCGGCAGGGAAAGAATTACTCCATGATGTTTTCTGTCTTCGGGAACATATGCTATCCCAAAAGAAACCGCATTCTCCGGATTTTTAATTTCAACCTGCTTGCCGTGTACAAAAATCTTTCCACTCTCGGCCTTGTCCGCTCCAAAAAGAAGACGTGCCAATTCTGTTCTTCCGGCACCAAGCAGTCCCCCTATTCCCAAGATCTCCCCACAGCGTACTTTAAAAGAAATATCCTTTAATCCGTTTCCGCAAAGTCCTTGTGCTTCAAGTGCAACATCGCCTTTCTCCCATGTTGATTCAAACTCGATTTCCTCAACTTTACGATTTGCCATATGATAGATCAATTCCTGGCGTTTAATGTCTTCCGTTTTTGTAGTTATAATCTTTTTTCCGTCACGCAAAACTGTCACGCGATCCGAAATCCGATACAACTCATCCAGACGATGAGAAATGTAAATTATCGTTACACCTTGTTGTTTCAGGCGTCCGACCAGTTCAAAAAGATCCTCGGTTTCTTTCGTTGACAAAGGAGCGGTCGGTTCATCCATTATTAAGATTTTGGCATTCTTTGCAATTGCCTTTGCAATTTCAACCAACTGCATTTTTGCAGTTGTCAAATTTTCGATTAATTCCAGTGGATTTATATTTATTTTCATACTATCAAGAACTTTTTTTGCTTTATCTATATATTCTTTCTTGTTATAGAAGTACCTTTTCCTGTTTGATAATGTTTCATCGCCCATAAAGATGTTTTCCGCGACCGACAGTGTCGGAAACAAATTAAATTCCTGATAGATTGTTGCAACACCAACACTTTGTGCGAGATGAGGTGTCATTTTATCAAAGCTTTTATCCTCAAAAACAAGATTACCTGAATCCGGCACCTCCGCACCCGATATAATTTTTATCAATGTGGATTTTCCGGCTCCATTTTCGCCGACCAACGCATGAGTTTCCCCTTTTTTAAAATCGATCGATACATTGTCAAGAGCCTGTATACCCACATATCTTTTAGATATATTTTGTACTAATAGTACATTGTTAACTGTATTAGTCATATCTCGCTCCTTCTCCAATCATTGATACCAAAAGATACTCGTCGTATAACTTCACAATGGATACCATACACATTTTATCATAATGAATATGAACGGCATCGGTATTCTTGCTGTAAAATAACTGTTGAAATTGCTTAGCAATTTCAAGACACCATGATGTATAAGCGAGCAGTACAGCGAAGCGGAACGACCGGTCATGTTTCAACGGGCGGGAGTAAAGTATTATGCCTGCAAATTCAGTAAGCCATGATGTTTTTTACTCGCCGCCCGGTTCTGGTAATAGATACTATTAAATCTTTAAATACTCAGCATCTTATTCTTCTAAAAAGTCTTCAACATTATCAACCGTTACAGGCACTGTTTCATAAATCATATTGCCTTCGACTTCTTCGCCTTTACTTGCTGCTATACAAACATCGACAGCTTTAGGCAGTGCTTCGTATGCTCCGGATTTTACGGTTCCGCGGTAAATTGTTCCTTCCGAAATTAATTTTAAAGCCTGCGGGTCTCCATCCGCTCCAAAGAGCCCAATGTGATCTCCCACGTGCCCTGCTGTCTTAAAAACTTCATAAGCTCCCAAGACTCCAGTATCATTTATACCGCAGATAATCTGTATATTTGGATGTGCCGCAAGGAAGTTCTCCGCTTGTACATTGCCTTCATTGCCAACGCCTGCCTTCTGCTGTGCGACAATTTTCACATTCGGAGCTTTCTCGGCCAAAGCATCCGCAATACCTTTTGCTCTATCAATGATGATTGGAATGTCCGGGTAATCGAAAATACCTGCTTCGATTACTTCCTGTTCCTTAAGCTCAGGATTTGAGTTAACCCAGTCCGCTGCCATAGTACCGGTCTGGTATCCATATACATAGTTATCCAGGTTCAAGGAGCCTTGCGCGCCTTCAACGTAACCGTCGTAGGTCATAACAAAAACACCGCTGTCCACTGCTTTTTTAACAACATCTTTGATTCCATCCGCATTAAATGTAACAGCGATAATCGCAGTACAACCCGAGGAAATGAAATTTTCGAATGACGCAATCTGTTTGTTAACATCATTGTTTTCGTCGGAAACAATGCATTCTACGCCCCTTGCTTTGCAATGTTCCTGTATGATTTGTGCCATTTTGGAATAGAAAAGATTTTGGGTTGTTCCCATAGATACACCTATTTTCACAGGACGTTCGTCCGCACCCTTATCATTACCCTCTTGTGACGGGCTTCCGGGTTGTGAGCATCCTGTCACCATAACGAGCAGTAACACAACTGCTAATACGACTGCTAGAAATTTTCTCATAACAAAATTCCTCCATTTGTTTTTTTTATATTAATTTCCGGCGAAAAACCGAAAATTTAATATTATAATGAAATTATTCATTATTATATCCACAAAGTGTACAAACGACTTCACAAATACAATTCTTATTACTTAGTGTGTAACTAATCTTCGATCTTAATAACTTTCTGTCTTTATCCGCTGTTTTAGATGACACTTAACGTTATATCTTAACAGTAAGTCAATTATAAAACATCAAAATTATGAAGTCAAGCGTGTAATTATGTAAAATTTTAACTTTTTTATTGCGTTGTTGGATTAGTTTATGTTAGTATATAAGTGTAACTTCTATCTTAAAGAGGGGGAAATTATTGTGACTAAAAAAGGTCTTACCGCACTGGATGTAAAAAAGATCAACAGAAATAAAGTTTATAACTTTATATATAAGGAAATTTCCACATCCAAGCTGCAGATTGTGCAAAAGCTGCAAATGGGTATTTCCACCGTAAGCCAGAACATCAAAGCTTTAGAAAATGATGGTCTGGTTGAAAAAAACGGCTGCTTTGATTCAACAGGCGGACGAAGAGCTGACATAATTCAGATTGTACGTACTGCCAGAGTTTCAATCGGAGTCGGAATTTTGAAAAAATCCGTGTTTATAGTTGCAGTTGATCTATATGGAGCGGTGATAAGTTCTATCACAATAAATCTTCCTTATGAAACTTCAAGAAACTATTATAAAGCCCTGGGCGATAAAATTGATGAATTTATTCGGGAAAACAAAATTAATCCGGATTCAATACTTGGTGTTTCAATAGCTACTCAGGGTATAATTTCCTCTGACGGGCAATCGGTAACCTACGGTGTAATAATGAATAACTTTGAAATGGAACTCTCCAGCTTTACAGAATTCATTCCTTACCCATGTCGTTTGGAGCATGACTGT
>JAAYBO010000172.1 GCA_012730095.1 Clostridiaceae bacterium | reverse complement strand
GCAAAGAAGTCGAAGGATGAAGACACCGGACAGGTGATGAAAAAAGCGGAAGAAAGGATGTACCGCAATAAGCTTTTGGAAAGAACTTATTTCAGAAATACATTCATTGCAGCATTACGCGAGATAATGCATAAGAAGTGCCAGGAACCCGAGGAACATATAGACAGGATGGATTATTTGTCTTCATTGTTGGGGAAATATATGCGCCTCAGCGATAATGACATGGAGGAACTGAAGCTTTTGGCTATGCTGCACGATATTGGAAAAGTGGCCGTCCGGCAGGATATTCTGAACAAGCCCGGAAAACTTAGCCGGGAAGAATGGATAGAAGTGAAAAAACATTCGGAATCGGGATACAGAATTGCACAGGCATCCCCTGAACTATCCAGGATAGCCGGATTTATCCTGTTTCATCATGAAAGATGGGACGGAAAAGGCTACCCAATGGGGAAAAAGGGGCTTGAAATTCCTCTTTTATCCCGTATTATTTCTGTAATCGACGCCTATGATGTAATGACGCATCACAGGGTTTATAAAAATGCAGTGTCACATGAAGAAGCGGTTGCGGAATTGAAACGATGTTCAGGAACACAGTTTGATCCGGATATTGTCAGGCATTTTATAAAAGCAATGGAATTTTCGTAATGAGGCGGGATTATAATTTAAATTATATTGAAACGTTAAAAACGGGAGAAATTGCCTGAGAATTTCCCCCGTTTTAAAATTTTAGTCTTTTACTGCCGCTTTCCTGTTATCTCTTTTTCCAAACCATGTCGGCTAATTTTAAGTCATTTTTAAATGCTTTGATATTTGTCTCATCGTTAATAAGAACAAGTTCAATCCCGGCCATTTCAGCCCAGTCTGACATATGATCAGTGGTTACCGCGTATGAGAAGCTTGTATGGTGGGCACCGCCCGCCAAAATCCATGCATGGGCCGCATCGCGCAGTGAAGGCTGCGGTTTCCACAATACCCTTGCAACAGGCAGCTTCGGCATATCCTGCTTCGGCTCGATTGCATCAACTTCATTTATTATCAGGCGGAAGCGATCCCCCATGTCAACCAATGAAGCCGCAATAGCTTTGCCGGTTCTTCCGGTGAATACAATACGGGCCGGGTCAGCCTTTGCGCCGATTGAAAGAGGATGAACTTCAATGCGCGGTTTAGAGGATGCGATAGTAGGGCATACCTCAAGCATATGCGCACCTAAAATCATTTCATTGTTTGGTTCAAAATGGTATGTGTAGTCTTCCATAAACGAAGTTCCTTCATCAAGGCCTTTGTTCATTATTTTCATAATGCGCACCAAACCGGAAGTTTTCCAGTCACCTTCAGCGCCAAATCCGTAACCTTGCTCCATAAGCCGCTGGACAGCAAGTCCGGGAAGCTGTTTAAGGCCATGAAGGTTTTCAAACGTCGTTGTAAAAGCTGAATATCCGCCTTCGTTAAGAAAGCTTTTCATCCCTAACTCTATCCGTGCCTGTTCACGTACGGCTTCAAGCAATGCGGAATTATTGCGCACATCACCGGGTATCTCATAGTATGTGTCATACTGCTGCATTAACTGGTTTACTTCGCTGTCGGTAACATCAGATATATATTTGTTAAGATCACCTATTCCAAACCCGTCAACCGACCATCCGAATTGTATCTGGGCTTCAACCTTATCGCCTTCGGTGACGGCAACCTGCCTCATATTGTCGCCGAACCGGGCTATTTTTAAGTTTTTCCCCTCATTATATGCAACGGCGGCACTCATCCATGTTTGAACCTCTTTTATTACTTCGGGATCCTGCCAGTGACCAACAACAACTTTTCTGGCCAACCTCAACCTTGCGCCGATAAAGCCGTATTCCCTGTCACCGTGGGCAGACTGGTTCAGGTTCATAAAATCCATGTCAATTGAATCCCACGGAATGTCGCGGTTATACTGTGTATGCAGATGAAGGAGAGGTTTTTTCAGGTCAATCAGCCCTGTAATCCACATTTTCGCAGGCGAAAAAGTGTGCATCCATGTTATCAGGCCGGCGCAGTCATTATCGGAGTTCGCTTCAAGGATTAGATTTCTGATAGCTTCGGGTGTTGTCAGCACAGGTTTAAACAGAACTTTGCAGTGTGGAAATGTTTTTTTGTTAAGCTCTTCAGCTATGGTTTTTGAATGTTCATCAACCATTTTCAATGTTTCAGGACCGTATAAATGCTGGCTTCCTGTGACAAACCAAAATACCGAGGTTTTAAGTGTCATCGAAAATCCCCCTTATATTTTTTTCTCCGCCATAACGGAGTTTATTCCGAATGTTAATTGTATGCACAAGTTTATAATTTTATTATACTTATAATACAAAAAATTTGCAATTCATTTTTAACCGCTTCAGGGCAAAATATAAAAACCATATAAATTGTTTGTTTTACTGGCGCAAATATGGAGTTATCGATTAAATCGATACGATCATTATTTCCATCTATGTTGTACGTACAAGTTAAATATGGTATAATAACCTCACCCGTTACCGAAATCAAAGATTTCGAACGGGTACCCGAGAACATTGTATCATGAATTTATACAGCCGATGCCCGGCTGCCCTTGGCTTCACCAAGTGAAAATCATATGATTTTCTAAAATTCATGGTATAATAACCTCACCCGTTACCGAAATCAAAGATTTCGAACAGGTTTGCAGCACTGTTCTCTTATGTGGGTTGGTGTGTTAAAATTATCAAACAAGTTTTTCCGTATTTATATATTTTACAGTTAAAAATAAAAACCGATTAAGGTGATAATATTTGGACAGCAATAAACCAAAATATCAAAAACTTAAAGAATATCTGAAAAAAACGATAATAGATTCCGAACTTAAGTCAGGGGATAGAATTCCGTCGGAAAATGTTCTTTCCGCAAAGTTTAATATAAGCAGACATACTGTAAGAAAGGCGTTAGGGGAGCTTGTTAATGAGGGCTGGCTGATAACAACCCAGGGAAAAGGAACTTTTATCCGCGATACAGAAATAAATAACCATAAGGAGCGCCGTATTATAGCTGTAATGACCACATACCTCAGCGATTATATATTTCCGTCGATAATCAGGGGAATTGATCAAGTCCTTGCCGAGAATGGTTATAATATTGTGCTGTGCTGTACGAACAACCGGTTCGACACCGAAAGTATCTGCCTTCAAAACCTTTTAAGCCAAAATATCAACGGACTTATTGTTGAAACAACAAAAAGCGCGCTGCCAAATCCCAACCTGGATATATACCACGAGTTTCAAAAAAGAAATATTCCGGTTTTATTTATGCACGGCAGTTATAAGGGTTTTAAAGCCGCTTCGGTCTTCGAAGATGATGTTGAAGCGGGATATATTGCGGCAAAACATCTGATCGAGCTTAACCACACAAAAATTGGCTGTATATTTAAAATCGACGACATACAAGGCCACGCCAGGTATGAAGGGTTTATAAAGGCTCACAGGGAGCATAACCTGACGGTAAGTGATAACAATACTTTATGGTTTGATACGGCAGATTTATCATATAAAATAAAGGAAAACGGTCCTGTTGAAGAGCTTATTAATGAATGCACAGCTATTGTATGTTATAATGAACAGGTTGCGATAAAGATGATTGACATTATCAGGGCGAAAAATATTCAGGTGCCTGACCGGATTTCGCTGGTCAGTTTTGATGACTCGGATTTGGCGACAGCGTCGGAAATAAAGATAACAACGGTAGCGCACCCAAAAGAAAAACTGGGAATGGAAGCCGCTAAAATTATGCTGAGGATGCTGTCGGAGCCGGGATTAAATGTCAGTGTAAGAATTAAGCCGGAGCTTGTTATACGTGCAAGTACCGGCCCAGTGCAATCGAACGAAGCGAATTCTGCACATCATACGTAACAGGCGTTGTTGTGGAGCGTGCTGTCGGTATGTGCTTTGTCGTCTAAGGAAACGAAACACCCGAAGCAGGATCTGCGGTAATAATGTGCAAAAATCGTTTTTATATATTCTTTTTGTGAGAGGTGTTTTTATGCTTAAGGAATTAAAGGAACAGGTTTTCAGAGCAAATCTTCTTTTGGTTGAGTACAAACTTGTCACATTTACATGGGGAAATGTCAGCGGTATTGACAGGGAAAAAGGCCTTGTGGTCATAAAACCCAGCGGTGTGCCGTATGATCAATTAAAGGCCGAACATATGGTCGTAGTCGATCTGGAAGGAAATATACGGGAAGGCACACTTAAGCCTTCATCCGACACCCCGACGCATCTGGTTTTTTATAAGCACTTTAAAGAAATAGGAGGGGTTGTCCACACGCATTCGCCGTGGGCAACGAGCTTTGCCCAGGCAGGCAGAGGCATTCCCGCATTAGGAACAACACACGGTGATTATTTCTATGGTGAAATTCCATGTACAAGGAAAATGTCTGAAAAAGAGATAAACGGGGAATATGAGGAAGAAACAGGTAATGTTATTGTAGAAACATTCAGGGATAAAAATCCAATGGAGGTTCAGGCTGTTCTGGTAAATATGCACGGACCTTTCACATGGGGAAAGGATCCTATGAAAGCTGTTGAAAATTCAGTCGTTCTTGAAGAAGTTGCAAAAATGGCTTTTAATACAATGATGATTTCACCCGGGATTGGCAAAATGGATCAGTCGCTTCTGGACAGGCATTATTTGCGTAAACATGGAGCGGCGGCTTATTACGGGCAATAATAAAACAGGCAATTGAAACTGCCTGTCTTCTGTTGTTAATAAATAAATTATATATGGAGGGGAATAAATTATGGGTCTTAATTTTAGTGATGTTAAAAGTGCGATTATTAAAGGTGAAACAGCAATTGGCATTGAATTTGGGTCAACACGCATAAAAACTGTTATGGTCGGTAAGGATAATACACCCATTGCATCCGGCAGTCATGATTGGGAAAACAGCTATGAAAATAATATCTGGACTTACAGCCTCGAAAGTATTTGGAAAGGGATACAGGACAGTTACCGGAAGATGGCCGACAATGTAAAAGAGCAGTTTGGAGTGGAGATACAAACTACAGGAGCGATTGGCATCAGCGGTATGATGCATGGTTACCTAATTTTCGACAAGTCAGGGAACCTTTTAACGCCTTTTAGAACCTGGCGGAATAATATAACCGGTCAGGCTTCCGAGAAGCTCACAAGGATATTTAACTTTCCAATACCGCAAAGGTGGAGTATTGCCCATCTTTATCAGGCTATGCTGAATAAAGAAGAACATATATATGATATCGACTATATGACAACATTGGCAGGTTATGTTCATTGGAAACTTACCGGTGAGAAAGTTTTAGGGATTGGAGAAGCATCGGGTGTTTTCCCTGTTGATAGAAAAACCAAAAATTACAATTCGAAAATGCTTGATCAATTCAGTTCTCTTGTCAGTACACTGAATCTTCCGTGGAAATTGGAAAATATCATTCCAAGTGTTCTGTCAGCAGGCGAAAAAGCAGGCGAACTTACTGAAGAAGGAGCAAAACTTCTGGACCCTTCGGGCAAACTACAGCCCGGAATTCCCCTATGCCCGCCGGAGGGAGACACGGGAACCGGAATGGTTGCCACCAACAGCGTATCGGTACGCACCGGTAATGTTTCCGCGGGAACATCCGTATTTTCAATGATTGTACTCGAAAAAGAGCTATCCGAAGTTTACCCGGAGATAGATCTGGTTACCACACCTAACGGCGAACTGGTGGCGATGGTTCATTCGAACAATTGTACGTCTGATTATGACGCATGGTTGAAATTATTCGACGAAGTAATAAAATCGCTGGGCATGGAGGTTGACAAACCGAAGCTTTATGACACTTTGTTAGGCATGGCGCTGAATGGGGATCCTGACTGCGGCGGTCTGCTGGCGTATGGTTATATTTCCGGTGAACACATAACTCATTTCGAACAAGGCCGCCCATTATTTGCGCGCTCATCAAACAGCAATTTTAATCTTGCTAATTTTATGAGGGTTCATTTATTTACAGCGCTTGGCGCTATGAAAATCGGCCTTAACATACTTTTTGAAAAAGAATCGGTTAAGGTGGATAGAATGACCGGACACGGCGGCTTTTTCAAAACCAGGGAAGTCGGACAGAAAATTATGGCCGCTGTTTTTAACGCTCCGATATCGGTAATGGATACTGCCGGTGAAGGCGGAGCCTGGGGTATTGCTCTGCTTGCATCATATATGATCAACAGGTCTTTTAACGAATCGTTGGATGATTTCCTGAATAATAAGGTATTTTCAGCAAGTACATCATATTCAGTTTCTCCTGATCAGCGTGATGTCGAAGGCTTTAATGAATTTATGAAACGTTATATAAAAGGGCTTGCAATTGAAAGAGCCGCAGTTGAAAATTTGGATTAATTTGTGTCAGGTCATTTACTCTGTTTTTAATTCTTTCTTCATTCACCGCTGGCCTATAGGAACCGGCGGTGAATGGAGACATTGATAAAAAGGCGCTTTTTGTTCATTTCTTTTTTTTGTTCAAAACAGGAAATACGAAGAAGATTAACATAAACTTAGCATAAAAACCGGCTTAGTAATCAATACTATAATGAGGCGGAAGATTTCCGAAACAATTTATTCCGTTTTTTAATGCGGAACGAATTATTCCTCCATACACGCGGACGAGCGAGGTACGGCTCTAACAGCCGTTTTATCATTATCAGGGATAAAGGTGGTATCCATATGCATACAGTCTGGAAAGGAGCGATAAGCTTTGGTCTTGTAAATATACCAATCAGGATGTTTACCGCTACCGAGAATAAGGATATAAAGTTCAGGTACATTCATAAAACCTGCAGTACACCGTTAAATTACAAAAAGGTATGTCCTTCATGTAATGTTGAAGTGGGTGAAGAAGATATTGTGAAAGGTTATGAATACGAGCCCGGACATTTTGTAGTTTTGAAAGATGAGGATTTTAAAGCAATACAGGGTGAGTCCGGAGCGAAGAACATTGAAATACTTGATTTTGTTAAATTGTCTGAAATAGATCCTGTTTATTTTGATAAAACATATTATCTTGCGCCTCAGGACGCTGAAGGAAAGGCATATAACCTTCTGCGCCGGGCTATGGATGATACGGGGAGAATAGCAATAGCGAGGGTGACAATACGGACTAAGCAAACTCTTGCGGCGCTGCGGGTATATCGGGATGCCCTTGTTATGGAAACACTCTTCTACGCCGATGAAGTGAGACCCTCCGAACAGATTCCAAACCTTCCGCGAAATGCGGATGCGGATGAAAAGGAACTGGATATTGCCGTCAAATTGATTGACAGCCTTACCGCCGAGTTTAAACCGGAGAAATATACAAATGAATACAGGACCATTTTAACCGAATTGATAAATAAGAAAATAGAAGGTGAGGAAATAAGAGTGGCTCCCGATGTACCAAAAAGTAATGTTATTGACCTTATGGAAGCGTTGAAAGCAAGCCTTCAGGAAACAAAGGAGAAGACCGGGCGCAAAGGTGCGCAAACAAAAAAGAAAAAAGCGGGTAAAGCAGTGTAGAAATGGAATGGATAGAACCGATGGAACCGATTCTCACAGAAACTATCAGAAGCGGAGACGGATGGATACATCAGGTTAAGTGGGATGGAATTCGCGGTCTGTGTTATGTTGATAACGGCCAGGTTAGCCTTTTTACTCGCAGCAGGAGAGAAAGAACCGAGTGGTATCCCGAAATATCAGCGGTGGGAAAACTATTAAACTGCAGCAAAGCCATACTTGACGGCGAGCTTATTGTGCTTGACGATAACGGCAAGCCTTCTTTTCGTAACATAATGAAAAGAGAAAGAATTAGGAGAAAAGAAATTTTACCGCGGTACCAAAGATCATATCCGGTGCATTACATGGTTTTTGACATCCTTTTAATAGATGGAAAAGATTTAAGAAAAGTCCCGCTGGCAGATAGAAAACAATTGCTCAATAAGACTTTGAATTCAAGCGATATCATTCGTATGGTTACGGATTACATCGATGGCAAAGCCCTTTTTTCAAAAGTTAAAGATAAAGGAATGGAGGGGATTGTATCAAAACGTATTGATAGCCGTTATATAGCCGGTAAAAAACACAGGGATTGGTTTAAAACAAAGATAAAAAAACAAATCCTCGCGGTGGTATGCGGAGTTAAAGTTAATAACAATGAGATAAAGTCATTGGTGCTTGGAGTATATGAGGAGAACCGGTTAAGGATTATAGGGAGTGTATCGTCAGGCTTGTCATATAGTGATAAACAGCTTCTATTCAAGCAGCTTTCCCGTCTGGCGCTCCCCGAACCGCCTGATTTAAAAGGACAGCTGCCTTACAACGATGTTATTTGGCTTAACCCGGTGTTAACCGCCATTGTGCAGTACCTTGAAAGAGAACCGCGAGGAGGGCTGAGGCATCCTGTCCTTGTAGGGTTTAGTGCAAGAAAGCCGACGGAGGCCAACGGAGAGGAGGAACTGGTATAATAAAGAGTGACACCGTACCATTTCAATTATCGAATCCAAACAAACTGCTTTTTCCCGATGCCGGTATTACAAAGTTAGATTATGCAAAAAAGCTGCATGAACTGGCGCCGTTTATTTTAACATATACAAAAGAACGAAACATAACAACAATACATTACCCAGATGGTGTGGACGGTAAATCGTACTATCAAAAAAATATTCCGGATCATGCGCCGGATTACATATCACACATTGTGATAGGCGGCACAGATCATATAATAATCGATACGGTTGAAAGCCTTTTATGGATGGGCAACATGGCTGCGCTTGAGTTTCACATTCCGTTCAATCCGATAAACAGCCCCGATAATCCCGACGCTTTGGTTTTCGATCTCGATCCTGCAGAAGACCAGCCTTTTTCACAGGCAGCGGAAGCAGCTCTTATTATTCGCCAAACTCTGAACAGCATAGGAATTAATAGTTATTGCAAAACTTCCGGAGCCACAGGACTGCAGGTTTCAATTCCGCTTGGAAGAAAACTTGGGTATAAACACGCAAGAGAATTAAACCTTTTTTTTGCCCGCTTTTTTTCAAGCAAATACCCAAAGGTGTTTACTATTGAACGGAAAGTAAAAGACCGGGGTAAACTCTTGTATTTTGACTATTTACAGATGTGGAAAGGAAAAACAATAATCTCGCCTTACTCGCCAAGAGCTACAAGAACGGCAAACATATCCGCTCCCGTATTATGGGAAGAAGTTGAAAAAGGTATTAAACCGGAAGATTTTACGCTTCTTAATATTATGTCCAGGCTGAAGCAAAAGGGCGACTTATACAAACCGGTTATCGATTCCAATTTGGACAGCGGAATTGAAAATTTGATTAAATCTCTGAAAAAATCTAATTTAACCGAAAGTAAATAGAAAACAACTTCTGTCTTCATATTATATTGACAGCTTTTCTTACCCAAACATAAAGTAAACAGGTATCATTAAAGCCTGTAATTTCTTCGGTAATAGTTCCTTCTTCGCGAAGCACCCTTTAGTATTACCCTTAAAATTATTAATAGCAATATGATAATACCAACTATGATAGCAATATTTCTTATCGTATTGTTTTCAATCAGTTCGTCTATTTTATCCCGTATTTTAGCATGTATTGTTTTTTCGATGCTATTCATCGCAATTAACTGAACGCTTCCAATCTCTTCGCCATTATAGAACCAGGTTTTAGTGCCCATTATCTGACCTTTTTCCACAGGGGCCGAGAATGGAGTATTCAATACTTCCTTAACGGTTACTTCCGACTGAAGTTTTTCGGGTGAAACAGGCAAAAGATGGCTTACAGTGCCTAACGTCTGTAATTCCACAGAGATATTGTCAACAGCGTCGGCTACCTCATATCTTCCGAAAAATTCACCCGATGAAGCCAATGTTTGAATTTTGTAATTAATATATCCATATTCAAGAAGCTTTTTTGCTTCCGCGAAAAGAATATCATTATTTTCCGCGCCAAGGATAACCCCGATCAGTTCAAGACCTTCATTATTTATCGCGGAAAACACGAGGCATCTGCCCGCTTTTCCGGTATATCCCGTTTTTATTCCCGTTACTCTGTCATAATAGTCGGACGTACTCTTTAATAGCCTGTTTGTTGATTCAATATGCCATCTGTCCCAGCCTTCTTTTTTTCTAAGGTTTGTATCCGGCAGGGGAACCTCGGTTAACGCTACTATCTCCCTGAATATGGGATATCTCATGGCTTCGCGCGCGGCTATCACCAAATCCCTTGCCGTTGTATAATGATTGTCTTCGTCAAGGCCATATGTATTGGTAAAATGCGTATTTTTAAGCCCTAATTCATCCGCCTTTTTGTTCATTAAATCTATGAAATCGTTAATATTCCCCGAAGGGACTACGTTTTCGCCAATAACATTAGACGCTTCGTTAGCCGATATGATCAAAACGAAATTAAGAAGATCCCTGAAAGTAAGAATCTCACCGGGCTTAATTCCGGCTATGCCGTAATCGATCGGAACACTGTTGATGGCATTGCTGCTGGCTTTCATTTCCGTGTCCAACGTGGCATTTTCAAGAGCGGTAAGTACTGTGATTATCTTTGTGGTACTTGCGGGAGACCATCTTTTATCAGCGTTTTTTTCATAAAGAACCTGACCGCTTTCAAGTTCTGTAAGGATCGCTACCGGTGAGGAAATATCGAACTCTTCCGCAAAAGATACGGTTCCTCCGGCTATTAATATAAGAAGTGAAACAAAAATTGGTATTATCTTTTGTTTTAGATTGGTCATTCTTTACACGCTCCTGGTCTTGTTACCGCAGCTATACTAAAAAATGTCTGCTTGCGGCATATTTATACACATATTAATATGATTTTATTAATATATAAAATATAAATCTATCATTTTTTCGACATAAATTGAATACTGTCGGCAGGACAATAGTATAACAGAAAAATGACAGTAATTAAAGACATATGGTCAAAATAAACCTTTACATTTTTATTAATTTGTTACTCTGTTTAGACACGGCCGTTCATTAACCCGCTGCACAGATGCCTGTTAGCAGCAGGGCGTTGGAGCATGTCGTTAGGCGTAACCGAAAAACACCCGAATCAGAGCCGCGTTCCGGCAGGTACGCGACTTTACTTCAGGTGTTTAGGTATGTTATAGCAAAGCCTGTTTAATGTATTCTCGCGGTGAATATCCGGTAACTTTTCTAAAAGCGCGTACAAAATTCGAATAGTCGGAAAAGCCGCTTTTATAGGCAGCGTTAGATGCGCTTTCCCCGCTCATCAAAAATTGTTTCGCTTTTGAAATCCTTTTATAAACTATATATTCATGCAGCGTGGAACCGGTAGTCTGTTTAAATATTTGGCAAAGGTATGATCCCGAAATAAAGAACTTTCTTTGAAGAGTTTTCAGTGAGAGATCCATATTCAGGTTCGAATCAATATATTCAAGTATCGGTTTTAGTCTGCGATGCTGCAAATGCGTCGGGGCGCAGCGTGTTTCATCAGAGAATATCCGGTTTATCTTAACCATCGCTTCAATGAAAACGGAAAGCAGCAGTTGGGGATTCCATAATTGCGGATAGGTTTTAAGCATAATCATTTTTTCAAATAAAGCCAGTAACTCGTTTTTTTCGTCGTCAGTACTTCCAAGCCTGTTTTTTTCACCATGGGGCCGGTTAGTATAGCATTCCGAAAGTATATGCCCTTCTTCCGAAAGCATGTTAATAAGCTCACCGGGGAAATTGCATACAATGCGCTCATAAGTTTCATTTGATGTAAAGGCTGCTTTATGAATTTCTCCCGGGCGAATCAGAAGTATATCGCCGGGAACAAGTTCATATGAGGTCTTTTCAATAAAGTAACGAACGCCTCCGGATAACAAAATAAAGATTTCATAATCGTCATGCAGATGAAAATCAAATTTAACAGAGTCCAAAGGTTTTTTTGTTTTTGATTTTATGCAATGAAAACCCGAAGTAAAAACAGACAGCATGTAAAGCGAATCCTCCCGATAAAATATAACAGTATTTATTGCAGGGTTCATCCACACTTATCGCACAACTCAGTCTATTATTGACATGTAGTTTACTGGGAACCTTTAAACCATGTCTGCCGCAGCAGAAACATTTTTGCAATATTTTATGGAATAATCCCAATATCTCTGCTAATTATTTTACAATAAAGTTTTGAAGAGGTAAAGCCTTAACAGCATAAGCCTTTTTTCTTTGTTCACTGAAGCCATCTTATCTTTCATTTTTTTTGACAAGACTCTATTACCCTGTTATCCGCTGTCAAGAACAGAAATTAGCACAAAATGAACAAAAAATTCGTTTTATTGTTGACACGTTTTAGTATTGGGGTTGTAAATAAGGCTCAATCTCCTCAGGAAAAACCAGGTCGGAAGATTCGCAAGAAGACTGGATTTTCAAAAACCAATTATGGCAAAACAGGTTTTATGTTTGTTTTACCGTTCATGCTTGCTCTTTTTATAATGAGGATTTTGCCGATGTTCTATACAATAAACCTTAGTTTTTTTTCCTGGGATGGCCTTAATGACAGAGTTTTTGTAGGATTTGATAATTACGAACGGTTAATACAGGATAAAGATTTCTAT
>JAAYBO010000171.1 GCA_012730095.1 Clostridiaceae bacterium | reverse complement strand
GGTCAGCCAGTTTATTGCTCCTACAATCATAAGCAGGATTGCCAGCCTGTCAATAGGTGTTCTCATACCGACAACTCCTTTAACCATAGAGTCCGGGGCTTCTGTTTCATTGAACCAGCAGCCCTTATCGGATCCTGTACCTAAGCTTTGCAAAAAGTATACACTACAAAAAAATAATACAGGATTCTGCCATTAGTATGACCAATTATATATGAAAAATACAGTTTAAGTTTTCTATCGCTTTCTATTGAAAACAACGCTTCCTAATAAACTGTATCTGATAATATTTAAAAATTAATAGGTTTAAAAAAGTTTTATGTATTGAAATAGAAAGTTCAGACAGGGAAATAAATGATTTGTTTATATCTAAATCTTGTAGTAAAGGTTCACTTGTGTTAAAATTAAGAACATAAGTTCTTTTTTTGCTAAAGGTGATAATTGTATTTTTAAGTTCCCGTTTCCATAAGCAGCAGCCTTCATAAAAAAAGCTGGCTTATAACTCTTTTAAAATATTTATGTTTGAGGTGTTTTATTATGTCAGGATTTTGGGATAAAGAAGAAATTATGGGCAAAATAGTTAAAAACAGCAGAGAAGAAATCCATATTAAGAAAGTGTCAAAAAACAATAGAGATTATCTGGATATAAGGACTTTCTGGTATGACGCAAATGATGAAAGTTTTAAGCCAAGCCAAAAAGGAGTGGCAATACCGATGGATTTAGTTTCCGAGCTAAAGGATATTATTAATAGTGTGGATGAATCCTGATTTTTAATACAGAACTTTAATATATGATTGCCGCACCCCGAAGGATGCGGCTCTCTATGTGAAAAGCCTGAAGGTCCCGGAATCGGAAAACCTCCGGCTGTAAACATCATATGCGGTATTTGAAGAAGGTGTGCATATTGGGATTTTTAGCACAGTCCTCATTTCCGGCTGCTCATGTAACATTAATGGCAGTGAATAAATGCATCGAAACGGATATGAAATTTAGATTAATTGAAACCGGCGTTGAGCTTATTGAAATACCTAATTGTGAAAGGCTCCACTCAGCGGTGTCAGGCCATCCGGACATGCAGCTTGCGCATATAAGCGAAAATATACTAATTTGTCATCCAAATTTTCCGAAAGAACTTGTGGATTCACTTAGGAAGCGCGGTTTTGAAGTTTATTTCGGTGATACGGTATTAAATGATCAATATCCGTTTGATATAGCATATAACGTTGCAATAATAGGCAAAGCAGCATTTCATAACGCCAAATATACCGACCCGGTGATAAAAAAGTTTCTTCACCGACATTCAATAAGGCTGCATCATGTAAATCAGGGTTATGCGAAGTGCTCAGTTCTGCCGGTAACTCCGGAAAGCATTATAACCGCCGACTGCACCATAGCTAAAGCAGCAATGGACGCCGGGTATGATGTATTGTTAATACCGCCTCAAAGATCAATTCAATTACCAGGCATTGATTATGGTTTTATTGGAGGCACCGCTGGTTTTATCGATAAAGGGAAACTGGTCTTTGCGGGTAACATTGAGCATCTCGAAAGCAAAGACGCTATTATTCGATTTTTAAAAAAATATGGGGTTGGTTGGGTTAATCTTCATAAAGAAAAAATAGTGGATTATGGAGGGTTTTTGCCGCTTTATGAGCGATAATCAAGAATTTTGGGTTTGTTAATTGGTAAGCAATTTCTTCCGTTATTCTATAAAGAGTGATAAAATATCAAAATAGGATAAGGGGGTATGATTAATGGATAAAGTAAATGAAAATATGGTATCAGTGGATCAGCAACTGGAAGCTCAGCTTAACCCTGATGTAAATGCAAGTAATGATGACCGTATGGAAGGTGCTATTGATAACAGCGATAAACACGTTCCGGAACCGGAACCGGGCTTAAGAGTTTTAAGTGTTGGTGAATGGATGCTAACAATTCTGTTTTATCTTATTCCGGTTATTAATATAATAATGATGGCTGTTTGGGCATTTTCTTCAAAAGGAAACATTCATCGCAGAAATCTGTCCCGTGCTTTACTGTTGTGGGTTATTATTATTCTTATTGCTTATGTTGTTGCGATGGCTGTTGCCGGGTTTACGATTCTTGATATTGTCCGGTTAGCAGAGTAAGAATATTCTTAAAAGGTTGACAAGAAGCCATATTCAGCATCGGTACCGGAGTTTTAACATTATTGATCGAATAGGTATAAGGTTAATTTATATAAAACATATTATCTATTTATTTTACTTATATCAAACGATCCTGTATAATGCAATTGCAAGTACTAAGTAGAGGGGAATAATTTTGTATGGGAAGAATGGTAGGTACTGTTACAAGAGGTATTTTGTCTCCTATTTTTAAGCAAGGAGACGATATAGTAAAAATAGTTACAGATACCGTAATTAATGCCTCGGCCGCCGAGGGATTTGAAATTCGGGACAGGGATATCATCGCCATTACAGAGTCAGTGATTGCACGCGCACAGGGAAATTATGCGCAAGTTGATGATATTGCGGAAGACGTTCGAAAGAAATTTGGGAAAAGTACTATTGGTATTATTTTTCCGATATTAAGCCGTAACCGTTTCGCCTTATGCCTTAAGGGGATCGCGAAAGGAGCCGAAAAAATTGTTTTAATGCTTAGTTATCCGGCTGATGAAGTAGGAAACCATTTAATAGATGAGGATCAATTGGATGAAAAAGGTGTTAACCCATGGGTCGACGTATTTACAGAAAAGACATTTCGCGAATATTTCGGATATAACAAACATGCTTTTACCGGTATTGACTATATTGATTATTATAAATCGATTATAGAGGAATGCGGAACTGAGTACGAGATAATACTGTCGAACAATCCAAAAACAATTTTGGAATACACAAAAAGTATTCTTGTGTGTGATATCCACACAAGAAAAAGGACAAAAAAGATATTGCGTGATAATGGAGCGGAAATAGTATACGGCCTTGATGATATTCTGTCACTGCCCGTTGGAGAAAGCGGATATAATGAGGTATACGGCCTTCTGGGGTCAAATAAGGCAACAGAAGACAGCGTGAAGCTTTTTCCCAGGGATTGCCCGGAGATTGTTGAAAAGATCCAGGAAATGATTTTGCAAAAAACCGGAAAAACAGTAGAGGTTATGGTTTTCGGGGACGGAGCATTTAAAGATCCGGTCGGGAAGATATGGGAACTGGCCGATCCTGTTGTGTCTCCCGGCTATACAAAGGGATTGGAAGGCACGCCGAATGAAGTGAAGCTTAAATATCTTGCCGACAATAATTTTGCTCACCTTAGTGGAGAAGAATTAAAAAAGGCAATATCTGAATATATAAAAAACAAGAATTCGATACCAGTCGGCTCGATGGAGTCTCAGGGTACAACTCCACGGAGGCTGCCCGATCTTATTGGTTCACTTTGTGATTTAACTTCAGGCAGCGGTGACAAGGGGACCCCCATTGTATATATCCAGGGCTATTTTGATAATTATGCCATTTGATTTATAAACCCGCGCGTCTACCGTACTTGCGCAGGCGCAAGTACGGTAAATGGAAATACGGGAATATTCCGCAAAACCCAAAACAATATAATAATAATAGCCGTGATTAAGCAGTAGTAAGGATGTTTCGACAGGAAACGGTTAACCGGAATAAAAGAGTTTTTCCCGGTTAGAAGAAAGTAAAACCACAAGTATAATGACCCAAGCATAAGCAAAGCAAAAAACGGCCATAACGGATTGTACAAGAATGCCTCACCAAAATGCCCGTTCACAATAGCGTAAAAAGAACGGGTCATTCCGCATCCGGGGCAATATAAGCCGGTAATGCTGAAAAAAGAGCATTTAGGGACGAAAGGGTTTCTTCCTGGCCCGGCCAGGCATATAATAAAAACGGCAACAACAATAAGCAAACACGTAATGATTAGAAGAGTAAAACGACAAAACGGTTTGCAAAAAAATGTTAGTAATTTATCACGCTGTTTCTTCATTTATCCTGTCACCGTCAATAGTCAAAATCAAAATCATACATATTCATATACTGATCTATTATTTGCTGTAATGAATTACTGCTGAAAAATACTATAGACGAGATAATTGAAACAACAACAGCTCCCATTAGTATACCAAAGCTAATCCAGCACCACATTTTTGTTTTCTTTGAGGCTTCCTGGGCGAGATCCAGATTTCCCGCAACCAGATGCGCCGATATCTTGTTCGAATTAACCAGTGCGACAATAGCAAAGGGAAGCGCAAGAATACTAATACAGCTAATGCAGCACAGAACACAGCTGAATACTATTAACAGAATGGATTGAACCTTATAGTCCGGGATTTGAGGTATAACAGGAGCAGGAGACACATTATGATTCGTGTAAATGTTATTGGCCGGCTGTGTTTGTTCGGTGGAATTAGTGCTGTTATCCAACAATTCTCCGCACGCGGGACATATCTTTGTATAGTCACCTGCATTTTGGCCGCAATTGGGACAATACATAAAAAAACCTCCTCAATACAAAAAACAGTACTGACATCGCAGCTAATAAAGTCAAAACTTTCTGCAGCCAACAAATCACAAGCGACTTGTCGGTTTGAGAGTCTAAATTAATTTACCAAACCGCAAACCATATTAGCAGCGAGATAAGAATATTTAATAAGTAAAACCGGCATATTAAAAGGATTAGCCGCAAAAACCATATTTATTATACAGTAAAAGTCATTACGCCGCAATCTTTCTAAATCTTAGTTTTATTCAAAAAGTATTGTGTTTACTTTTATCCTTGCGGCATTTTTAACGGATGGGTATAATATGCTTATACCTGAATTGTGTGTTTAGCTGTTGTGATAAATATCATAAAGAGGAACGATAGAGGTAAGGTGGGTAATATTGAGCAGAAGGATATCACGTGAACATGCGATGAAACTTTTATACCAGTTTCAGATAAGAAGTGACGATATTCAGGAACAGATTGAGTGTTTTCTTTCCGAATCGGAAGAAAACACAACCGATATCGATAAAGATTATTTTCTGGATGTGGTATATGGAGTAATGAATAACTTAAGTGATATAGACAGTCTTATCAAAAAACATGCAAAAGGCTGGTCGGTTGAACGCATGCCAAAAGTGGATCTTGCTATAATGCGCCTTGCTATTTATGAACTGCTGTTCAGAAAGGATATACCATGGAACGTCTCTATTAATGAAGCGGTTGAGCTTGCGAAGAAATACGGTGGTGACCAGTCGAAATCATTCATTAACGGGGTTTTAGGCAAAGTATCCGCTCAATTACATATGGTGGATGGGGAATAAAATGCAGGAGAGATTAACAGTAAGTCAGCTAACCAGATATATTAAAAGAGTTTTTTCATTTGATAATGTCTTGTCAAACGTATGTGTTACAGGTGAAATATCAAATTTTAAACTTCATTCATCAGGTCATATGTATTTTACACTTAAAGATGAGCAAAGTGTTATACGATGTGTAATGTTCAAAACCCAGGCTCAAAGGCTGCGTTTTATCCCTGAAGACGGTTTGAAGGTTATTGTAAGAGGTTATGTTTCGATATATGAAGCGGGAGGGTTATATCAATTATATCCGGAATCTATGGAGCCGGACGGGCTTGGAAATTTGTATCTCGCTTTTGAGCAATTGAAGCAAAAGCTTGAAAAGGAAGGGCTTTTTAAAAGCGAATTCAAAAAGAAGCTTCCTTTTCTTCCGAGGCGGATTGCTGTTGTTACGTCACCTACTGGCGCTGTGATCCGTGATATAATGAATGTTTTATTCAGAAGATACCCCAATGTTATTTTAAAGCTATATCCTGTTAAAGTTCAAGGTGAATATGCGGCAAGACAAATTTCCGATGCACTGCGTGCAATAAATTTACATAAATCTGCAGATGTAATCATAATTGCCCGCGGAGGAGGATCCCTTGAAGAATTATGGCCGTTTAACGAAGAAATAGTTGCAAGAAGTATTTATGAATCAGACGTTCCTGTTGTTTCGGCTGTTGGCCATGAAACGGATTTTTCAATCGCAGATTTTGCTGCGGATTTAAGGGCGCCTACGCCTTCAGCCGCCGCAGAACTGGTAGTACCTGAAAAGGAAGCTCTTTTAAAGGCGCTTTTTGATATAAGACTGCGTTTAAAACGGGCTTTAGCTGGTAGAATTCAAAATGAAAGACAGTATCTGACCCGCCTTATGAAAAGCCCTGCGTTAAGGCATCCGATTGATAGGGTAAACCAGAGAAAAATGGACATTGAAGCGATAAAAAAGAACCTGGAAAAATCTATTGCAAGAAAGCTGGAAATTGAAAAGAGCAGGTTATGCACGATATATGGAAAGCTTGATGCACTGAGCCCATTAAAGGTTTTATCCCGTGGATACGGTATCGCAAGAAACGAATTTGGTAAGATCATTAAATCTGTTTCACAAGTGAGGTTGGGGGACTGTATTGAATTAATAATAAGCGATGGGACAATTCGTTGTGAAGCTGAAGATATTATACAAGCGGACAAGACAGAATAGAATAAATATTATGGTTGTTGGGAGAGATTAATATGGATGCTGCGCAAAATTATGAACAAGCGATAAAAGAATTAGAGGAGATTGTTGGTGCTTTGGAAAAAGGCGATATACCTCTTGAAAAGTCTCTTGAACTTTTTCAAAGAGGGGTTGAATTAACAAAATATTGTACGGGAAAGCTGGATGAAACTGAAAAACAAATTCTGAAGATAGTTGAAGAAGATGGAGTTAGCAGCGAAATGTCGTGGGAACCGGAGGCACAGAAATGAATTTCATTGAAGAACTAAACCACCTCTCGGTTTTAATCGATAAATATTTGGCAAAATACTTTGAACAATATGATGATCCTTTTGAAAATAATATTTTGGAATCAATGCGTTACAGCCTTTTTGCCGGAGGAAAGAGAATAAGACCCGTATTGTCACTGTCTACAGCGAAATTGTTATCGGGAAGTTTAGATGATATTATGCCGTTTGCCGCAGCAATTGAGATGATTCACACTTATTCCCTTATTCATGATGATCTGCCGTCAATGGACGATGATGATTATAGACGCGGCAAACTTACAAACCATAAAGTTTTTGGTGAAGCAATGGCGGTCCTTGCCGGAGACTGCCTTTTGAATGAAGCGTATGAATTATTGATGCAAACCGCATTGAATGCGGGAAATAAAATGAAGCACGCACTTGATGCAGCTTATTTTATAGCACGCGCGGCCGGAAAAAGCGGGATGATTTCAGGGCAGGTTATCGATATGGAATCGGAAGATAAAACTGTGTCCTTTGAAACTCTAAAGCAAATGTACAGGAGAAAAACCGGAGCATTATTGAAGGCAAGTGTCATAGCTCCCGCGTTTTATTTTAATGTCCCTGCTTCAATAATGGATGCGCTGAACGAATATGCGGATGGTATTGGCCTTGCTTTTCAAATTAAGGATGACATACTTGATGTCGAAAGCAGTACCGAAGAATTAGGAAAACCTGTGGGAAGTGATGAAAAAAACAAAAAAACCACGTATGTAACACTGTTTGGGTTTAATGAAGCGAAAAACAAGTTAAGTACTGCTGTAAAAAAAGCGGTTGACGCAATAATGCCATTTGGAGAAAAGGCCTGGTTTTTAAAAGAGATGGCATTTTATATTGAAAAAAGAGCTTATTAGTCCCGTCGTTCTTGTGATTCAAACTTTTAGACGGCGGCTATTAAATATATATATCGCAAAAAGAGGTGGGGAATGATTCAGGCGATAATTGATATAATAAACAACAGAGCGTTTACAGTGCCTGTGTTATCATGGTTTATAGCCCAGAGTATAAAATTTATACATCACTTGATTATTAATAAACGTGTTGATTTTAAAAAGTTTATAGATTCCGGCGGAATGCCCAGTTCTCATACCGCATTTACCGTATCTCTTGCAACAATTTTGGGTATACATAACGGGTTTTCCTCCGATATATTTGCACTATCGGCTATTTTTGCGCTTGTAGTTATGGCAGATGCCGCAGGCTTGAGGCGTGCGGCTGGGAAACAGGCCGAAGTATTAAACAAACTTGTAAACTCAAGCGAGCATATTCGGCTTGATAAGGAATTGAGGGTATTATTAGGCCATACACCGGTTGAGGTGTTGGCAGGAGCAGCTTTAGGCATTATAACCGGGATTGTGCTGAATTAATCGCCGTATTTAAGTAAAAAGGACAGTTTTGAGTTATATTTAGCGCAAACCGGAGCTTTAATATGCTAAAAATATATGCTATAATATAGTCCAAAACATATTGGATGGCGCAGTATTCTAGTTGGTACTGTTTGTTTCGAAGGCGGGCCTAAAAATCCGCTAAAGGGCACATCGATGAAGTTCCTGGTGCCGGCTTGTTACGCCCAGTGATGGGTTGGTGCTGGGAGTTAAGGTTTTGGGGCAGCTTGCAAAGGCATGCAGGATATGACCCCTTTACCGCGGAGACCCGTATATGTGGAAGATAGGTTGCTCCTTTTGGTATATACCTTGACTACGTTACGGGCAGAACCTGCCATGCGGTATCTCGTTTAGATGCTGTGTGCAGTGTAGCCTGCCTTGAGTGATGCCGGAGGGATAATGGATCAGATGTTGGTGTGCGGGCCAACACACCGACATTATCGCCATTTGAAATCGGCCTTGCAAAAGAGGCTAGAAGCAAATAAGACCATTCGGGGAAAACCCCTAGACTGTACATCAGGTATACAAGGGATTGCAGTGTGGTCTCAGTGGTGATCAGGCTTCGATGAGGGCAACCCGTCGACAAAAGGTTTAAATGGAAACGGCCTCTTTGGTGACAAAGCGGTACCATTTGGGGAAATCCTGCCTGACCTAAGCCGCAAAATTTACTTTGTATATCGCCATCCTATATGGTGTTTATCTTCCGTAAAGCCGCAAGGCTGTTCCAAGGTGTCAGCATACAATCAAAACATCACCCTTCTTACGGTATGATAACGGAAAAGAAATGGAGAAAATGGATAGTCACCACAAAATTACACATTTGAGTTCTATGCCTAAAAAGTTCAGAGTTCCCAGGAAGAAAAACCTGCCCGTTAAAAGAACGAGTAGCCGTTCTAAAAGGGAACAAAGCATATGGGCTATTTCTGTTACTATTATTTCTTTTATACTTTCATTAAGTATCTTGTTCTTATCATCAGGTTTATTTGAAAGAATAACGCCGTATTTTTCGTTTATTATAGTGCTGATAATTGTACTGATAGGCGTGTTGTTTGACGTAGTTGGAGTAGCGGTTACAGCCGCGGATGAAAAACCATTTCACGCAATGGCATCAAAAAAATACAAAGGAGCCGCACAAGCCATAAAGCTTATACGTAAAGCAGATAAAGTGGCCAGTATTTGTAACGATGTTGTTGGTGATATTTGCGGGGTTGTAAGCGGTACTGCCGGTGCGGCGCTTATATTCAGGTTTTTTTCAGGACATGCGCATTATGGGCTAATAGAGGCAGTTGTCGGCGGATTAATTGCGGCAATTACTGTTGGTGGAAAAGCATTTGCAAAAAAATTTGGAATTAAGGACAGTCATGTAATTTTATATAAAGTTGGTACTTTTTTGGCGATTTTTATTCCTTTAAATAACAGTAAAAAATAGGTAAATGGTTGAATAATATATCTTATTTTAGTAAAATAGGCATACTCACCCGTCCGTTTTTTATTCGAAGTTAAAACATTTGATTTTAGAAGGAAGGACGCATAGAATTGAAAAAGACAAATTGTTTGTGTTCAGATGGTGTATTAAATCGGGTTTCTTACCCGTCAGATCTAAAAATGTTGGAACCATGCTGTCTGAGGAAATTGGCAGAGGAAATCCGAGTATTTCTTATTGATAAAATATCGTATACCGGCGGTCATATAGCTTCCAACCTGGGAGTTGTTGAATTAACGATTGCACTGCATACGGTTTTTGATTCTCCACGTGATAAAATTGTTTGGGATGTAGGACACCAAACATACGTTCATAAAATTCTAACCGGTAGAAAGGATGACATTATTAATATAAGGCAATTCGGAGGCATATCGGGTTTTCCGAAAACAACCGAGAGTGTTCATGACAGCTTTAACACAGGCCACAGTTCCACATCTATTTCCGCGGCACTGGGAATGGCAAGGGCACGGGATATACTGGGACAAAATCACAATGTTGTCGCAGTTATCGGTGACGGGGCCCTTACCGGAGGTATGGCTTACGAAGCATTGAACGATGCGGGTAACAGTAAAACAAATTTGATTGTAATTCTTAACGATAATCAGATGTCGATATCAAAAAATGTCGGAGGGATGTCACGTTATTTAAGCCGTATACGAACCGAACCCATTTATTATAAAGTGAGGGATGATTTTCAGACATTGGTTGAGAAGATACCGGCAATTGGTAAATCGGCCCAAAAAGTACTTCATAGAGTGAAAGGTTCATTAAAAAGCCTTCTTCTTCCGGGTATCCTCTTTGAAGAACTGGGTTTCCGTTATTACGGACCATTGAATGGCCATAATATTACCGAGATGCAGGAAGTTATGCAGAAGGTTAAAAATATGAAAGGCCCTGTGCTGGTGCATGTTTGTACAACAAAAGGCAAGGGATACACCCCAGCGGAGGAAAAGCCGCAGCAGTACCATGGCGTTTCGCCTTTTGACGTTAAAACCGGACAGGTAAAAAAGCTGACAAATGGAAGTTTTTCAAATGTATTTGGAGCAAAACTGGTTGAGCTTGCGGAAACTCATCAGGATATTGTTGCTATTACAGCAGCAATGCCCGAAGGAACAGGTTTGGATCTGTTTCAGAAACGCTTTCCAAAGAGGTTTTTTGATGTTGGAATTGCAGAACAGCATGCGGTTACGATGGCCGGAGGGCTCTCAATACAAGGGCTAAAGCCGGTAGTTGCTATTTATTCGTCCTTTCTTCAAAGAGCGTACGATCAGATTGTCCATGATGTTTCATTAATGAATCTGAATGTAATTTTTTGTATTGATAGAGCCGGTATTGTTGGTGAGGATGGGGAAACGCACCAGGGTATTTATGACATAGCTTTGTTTTCCACTCTTCCAAACATTACATTTATGACTCCGGCCGATTATGACGAATTGGAAAAAATGCTTGTTTATGCGGTAGAAAAAGGAGAAGGTGCTATTGCAATAAGGTATCCGCGAGGGCAGGGAAGCAGAGAGCTTATCCCCGACAAACCTATAAAGATTGGAGAAGCTGTCCGTTTATCCGAAGGAAAGGATGTAACGCTGGCAGTATCGGGACATATGGTTCCGATTGCGCTGGAAGCTTCGCAAAAACTCGCCGAACTTGGGATTACATGTGATATATTATATTATAGGTTTATACGTCCATTCGACGCGGATAGCCTCGCCGAGTCGGCAAAAAAGACAGGGTTTGTTATGACTGTTGAAGATCATGTTGTAAGCGGCGGTTTTGGAAGTATTGCATTAAGGCTTCTTAATGAAAGCGGTATTAGCGTCCCATTTGAAATTGCCGCGTTTCCTGATAAAGCCATAGAGCATGGCGATCGAATGCAGTTATACGAAAAATACGGGCTTGATCCCGACGGGCTTGTAAAAAGAGTGTTAAGCAAAACAGGCGGGAAATTCCTGCGCTTATTAAAACTAAGGAACAATATATTTTAAAACCCGTTGGAGTGTTGTTTATATGTTAGATCAGTCAATCCCCTACTATCATGTTCTGATGGTGAGAAAAAAAGGAACGTTAGTTAAAGATTATAAACTGCCGGAAGGGTTTGAGTTTGTTTTATTTAAAAGCGGTGATGAAAAAGAATGGGCAGAAATCGAAACGACTGTAGGTGAATTTGATAGCGCAGCTGACGCTTTAGTATATTTTCAAAGAAACTTTTTACCATATTTGGATGAGCTTGAACGCAGGTGTATTTTTATAAAAAATAATAAAGGTGAGAAGGTAGCAACACTAACTATTTGGTGGCGTTATACCGGGAATAGAAGAGATCCATGGATATACTGGGTAGCAGTAAAACCTGAGTATCAGGGACTGGGATTAGGAAAAGCCATTGTATTTGAAGGAATGAAGAGACTTATCGAAATCGAAGGAGACAG
>JAAYBO010000170.1 GCA_012730095.1 Clostridiaceae bacterium | reverse complement strand
TATTTGGTGTGTGAAATACATATTCATGCATATTGGGGCAGGCGTAACAGGCAAGAAAATGCATTAAATGAAAGAGGTTGAATTATGGCAAGGATTACAGAAATAACAAAGATTGAAAAAACGAGAAATTCAATTCGTTCAGACGCTGATTGTACATATTGCGTTTTCTATGTAAACGATGAAAAGTATTTTCAACTCGAGACATATGGGAGTAGTGGGCGTAAAGAAATCCAAAAGACAAGTCAGAATATCCAGTTTGATAAAGAATTTGCGATTAAATTAATTCAGATTTTAAAAAAAGAATTTAACATATGAAGTAGTATTGAGGGCTTTATTGCGCATTAGTTGTAAATTATGAAGTTAAGTTTATATATAAAAAGGAATTTGGGGGAGTTAAATGAAAATTGTTGTAATCAATGGAACAGAGATAAAAGGTTGCACTTATCAAATAAAAGAAACTTTTTTATCCGTATTAAGAGATGGAAATGAGATAATAGAGTATTATCTCCCGAAAGATTTGCCTCATTTTTGCATTGGGTGCAAGACATGTTTTTTCAAAGATGAGAATTTGTGTCCTCATGCATCTTACACAATACCGATATGGAACGCAATTCTAAAAGCTGATTTACTTATTTTTGCAGCTCCTGTATATGCATTGCGCGTACCGGCTCAGATGAAGGCTTTGCTTGACCATTTCTGTTGTCACTGGATGGTTCATCGCCCCGATAAGGATATGTTTACAAAACGTGCAGTTATCCTAACAAATAGCATTGGTGCACCAAACAACTCAGCACAAAAAGATATCGCTACCAGCCTTAACTGGATGGGGATTTCTGATGTATTTCGACTTGGGTTCGGACTGATGGAGGGGGTTGTTTGGAATGACTTATCTGATAAGCGCCGAGACAAAATCAAATGTAAGACTGTTAATTTCGCCCGAAAATATGTTACACATAAGCCAGGACGCAAGGGACTAAAGGTACGTATATTCTTTTTGATATGTAAAATGATTCATAAAGGATTACTGAAAAAAGAGAAAAGTCCTTCTGCTGACAATCAACACTGGATTAACAATGGATGGTTGTAAAAACTAATGCAGTATTTGTGTTATAAGAATAATCTAACTATATTCTTTACATTTTGTGTAATAGAAGCTATGAGGGTGGAAGTTTAAGGCACCGCCGTCCATGGCGCTGTCTGAGTCACAGGGCACGATACGTCGTAGAACAATGTATCTCTGTTTGCAGGTGCGGGAGGGAAAGAGCATGTAGAAGGGCTTCGAGGGAACGAGCATGATGATTGCCGCACCACATGCCCTCACCGGGTGCAAGCACCACCAAGGAGAAGGGCTCTGTGGGTCCGGTTCGGTCACGTCAGAGATACGGACCGTTATATGAAATAGGCTGAAAGACGCGCCATCCATGGCGCGATTATTTGAAAGAAGGACTTTGGAGTTTTTATTTCGCAGTAGTTAAACATCGCGAAGAAAGATTAATAACAGGAAGGGGTATGCTTGGTGACTGATATTCCTATGTATGACACATTTACAAAAATCAGGCCTATTGAAAAGGGCATGTCTGGGGATAAAAAATACTATATTGAAACTGAAGGAAATAAGCGCCTTCTCCTTCGTGTTGCCGATATTTCAGAATATGAACAGAAGAAAACCGAGTATGAACTTATGAAGAAAATGGTTTCTATTGGTGTTCCTATGCCAGTAGCTATTGATTTTGGTATTTGCAATGCAGATAAAAACGTATATACCCTACTTGAATGGATTGATGGACAAGAAGTCGAAGAGATCGTGCCTACGTTACGTGAAGAAGAGCAATACGCATTAGGAGTTAACTCTGGTAAAATTCTTAAAACAATACATTCACATAAAGCCCAAAAAGATACTGATGATTGGTCAATGCGATATTTTTCTGTAATTGATGAACGAATAAATGCTTTTAATTCTGAGGGAGTTCCGTTTTTTGGGAATGAAAAAATCTTATCTTTCCTTCAAGGAAACAAACATCTGTTAGAAAATCGTCATCAATGTTATCATCATGGAGATTATCATATAGGAAACATAATAAAATCAGCAAATGATCAGTTATTTGTTATTGATTGGCATACTGTTGATTTCGATAATTATGGTGATCCGTGGTATGAATTTAATCGTATCGGAGTAGAATATCCTGCCTTTGCATCAGGTCAAATTGACGGATATTTTAATGGCAACCCTCCAGAGTCTTTTTGGATGCTGTTGGCATATTATCTTTCTGCAAGTGCAATAACTTCTGTAGTATGGGCTAAATATTTTGCTCCTGAAAGATTAAATTCCATTTTGCAATTAAACGCAGATATTTTAAATTGGTTTGAAGGTATGAGAAATCCAATACCAACATGGTATAAAAAGGTAAACTGATACAAACAAGTAAAGAGTGTTTATTAGTTTGATACAAGCTATGAGCATACTTCATAGTTCGTATCATTTATATTATGCCCATAAGCATATGCTATTACTAAAGTTTTTATCGGGAGGGCGGATCTTGCCAAAGGAACGATTGGATATATTGCTTGTTAAAAGCGGCTGCTTCGATAGCCGTGAACAAGCCCGGAGAGCTATTATGGCGGGGCTTGTCTGCGTTAACGGTGAACTTGAAGATAAACCCGGCAGCAGGTTTGAAACCGATTCAGAAATATCGGTTAAAGCAAACCCTGTGCCTTATGTAGGAAGAGGCGGGCTAAAACTTGAAAAAGCTCTGAAAGAGTTCAATATTTGCCTGAAGGACATGGTATGCATGGACATCGGGGCTTCCACCGGAGGATTTACCGATTGCATGCTGCAAAATGGGGCTAAAAAGGTTTATTCAATTGATGTCGGCTATGGCCAGCTTGCTTGGAAACTTCGTACAGATGAGAGGGTTGTTGTAATGGAACGGACAAACTTCCGCTATGTGAAACCGGAAGATATAGGCGAACCTGTTGATTTTGCCTCTGCCGATGTATCGTTCATATCACTTGAAAAAATTATTGCTCCCGCAAAAGAGATCCTGAAACCTGAAGGTTCAATGGTATGCCTTATAAAACCGCAGTTTGAAGCAGGCCGTGAAAAGGTGGGGAAAAAGGGTGTGGTTCGGGATCCGGATATCCATTGCGAAGTCATTGATAAAGTAGTCCGCTATTCCGAAGGACAGGGTTTTTTTGTTTCAGGTTTGACATTCTCACCGATAAGAGGTCCGGAAGGGAATATAGAATATCTTTTATACATTAAAAAAGAGTTTTTCGGTGAAGGATACACACCAATACGGCAAATTGTCACCGAAGCCCATGCATTTTTTGAAAGCTCTTCAAATACGTAAATTTTGCTTCTGCCTTTACCCGCTGTTCAGACGCATAACAATTACGAAGAAATGTTGTACAATATTCCAGCGGGTCCTGCTTCGGGTGTTTCATAGTATTGTCTAAACAGCAGCCAAAAACCAAAAAGTAAAATCATACTTTACCCCATTGTATTTTTATTCATATTAAATGTATAATAAAACGAGACGAAAGATTTTCACCATTGCAAAGTAATATTTCTGTTATTTTAGCGAAGGTGAAGATGTTCCCCCGACAGTTAGTTATTTTGTTACGTATAAGCCGGAGGTACAGAACTTGCATGGAGACAAAAAGAATTGCCATATTTTTAAACAGAAGGCGGGATAAAGAGCTCGCTGTTACAAAGACTGTAGTTGAATGCATAAAAAAATATGGTATGGAACCCGTTGCTTCGTTTCCATTAGCATATGAAATAGGTGTTACGGGGTTTGATGAAAAAGAAATTCCGGGAAACGTTTCGGCTGCTCTTTCATTAGGAGGCGACGGGACACTGCTTAGCACGGCGCGTCTTCTATTTAAACATGATATCCCCGTTATTGGTGTTAATTTAGGAACCGTAGGTTTTTTAGCCGAAATTGAAGTTCACGATATTGAAAATGCAATTAAGAGCCTTTCAACTGGTGACTATAAGCTGACGGAACGTATGGTTCTGACAGCCGTGGTTGAGCGCAGCGGAAGCATCGTATTCAGCGGTATGGCTTTGAATGATGTTGTGGTAAGCAGGGAAGGGTTGTCTCGGATTGTTCGTTTAAAGGTCTATGTGGATAACCAGTATATTGATTCCTTTCCCGGAGATGGAGTGATCGTTTCAACACCGACGGGTTCAACTGCCTATACGCTGTCGGCCGGCGGCCCCATAGTGCAGCCGGAAATGCAAATGATGATTATTACGCCTATATGCCCTCATATTTTGTACTCGCGTTCATTTATAACAAGCCCGGAAAAAGAGGTTGTTGTACGGATAAATGATGATTACCCGGATCCTGCGATAATAACCCTTGATGGCCAGGAAGGCTTTGAGATTATAGCGGGGGACCAAATTTATGTGAAGCGGGCGGATAAAGAGATAAAATTTGTTTCGATAAGCCACTTAAATTTCTATGATGTGCTAAGGGCGAAAATACACGGATGGAATACTGATTCGAGATAACTTTACGTTACTGTGCATATAAAGCAATGTTCCGTAATGGCATCGCATAAAAATCACGGATACGAATTTGTATATTGGGAAAGGTGAAAATAATGAAGTATAACCGGCATGCGAAAATTTTGGAGCTAATTGAATCTTATGATATTGAAACCCAGGATGAACTTGTTGAAAAGCTTAAAGAACAGGGTATGGAAGTAACCCAGGCAACAATATCACGGGACATTAAGGAACTTCGGCTTGTTAAGGTTATGACTAATGGAGGAAAAGCAAAATATACGGCAATGAACAGCGATACCGGAGTTTTAAGTGAAAAGCTCCTTACTATTCTTCGAGGCGGTTATGTGTCCAGTGATTATGCCAATAATATTCTTGTTGTAAAAACCCTGCCGGGGATGGCGCCGGCTGTTGCATCAGCAATTGATTCGCTTGGGTGGAGTGAAATAGTTGGAACCATAGCAGGCGATGATACAATTATGGTTGTTACTCGAGCAGAAAGGATTGCAGAGGAGATACAGGGAAAGTTTAACAGGATACTGGAGGGAGATTAACTGATGCTCATTCAGTTGTCGGTAGAAAACATCGCGATTATTGAAAAACTGGCGATTGAGTTTGAAGACGGCTTGAATATACTAACCGGTGAAACCGGAGCCGGGAAATCCATCCTCATCGATGCGATAAATGCTTTGCTTGGAGGACGGGTATCCAGGGATATTATCCGTTTAGGGGAAGATAAGGCAAAAGTGGAAGCCGTTTTTGAAATACCTGATAAATTAATTAATATGTTAAACGATATGGGCATTGAACCGTCCGGAGATGGAACAGTAGTAATTTCCCGCCAATTTTCCGTGTCAGGTAAAAACATATGCAGGGTTAATGGAGCTCTTGTTACCGTAGCGCAGCTAAAGGAAATTGGAGAATATCTTATTGACATTCATGGACAGCATGACAACCAATCTCTGCTTAGAAGCCAGGCACAGGTTACATATCTTGATATGTTTTCGGGGAGGATCCTTTTGCAAGAAAAGGAAATATATCAGAATGTACTGAAAAGATACAATGAAGTGAACAGAAAAATTTCCGAGCTGCGTAAAATGGAGAAAGAGAGGGCACGTCTTGAGGATTTGTACAGATATCAAGCTAAGGAGATCAGTGCTGCGTGCCTGAAAAAAGGTGAGGATATTGAACTTGAGCGGAAAAGCAGCCTTATATCCAATGCCGAAGGAATAATGCAAGCCTTTTCTTCAGCTTATCTAAACCTTGCGGGAGATGAGAACAATATTCCGGGCGCTTTAGACCTGATCCAGCAGGCGCAGGCGGCGATTGAAGGCATATCCGGTATAGATGCCGAGTTTGAAAAGATATCTTCTAACCTGCTTGAGGCTGCCGATAGATTAACCGAACTTACAAGAGAAATTCGACTAAAAAAAGAGAGTATTAATTATGACCCTAAGCAGCAGCAGGAAATTGAAGAGCGCCTGGCGCTAATCGGGACGCTTAAAAGAAAGTATGGGAACACTATTGAAGAAATTATTGAGTATGGTAATTTCATACAACAGAAACTTGAGGAGGTTTCTGACACGGAAAGTCTGCTTAAAAAGCTGAATGCTGAAAAATCCTCCCTCGAAATTGAATTATATTCCAAAGCGTGTCAAATTCATGATATGAGGGTTAAGGCAGCCGATGAGCTTAAAGAAAAAGTTACAAAGGAATTAATGGACTTGGAAATGGAAAAAGCCGAATTCAAAGTTGATATACAATTTGATCAGAACCGAAGCTATAATGAAAATGGCTTGGATATAATTGAATTTCTTATTTCACCGAATCCGGGTGAAGGCTTAAAACCCCTGAATCGTATAGCGTCAGGCGGAGAAATGTCAAGGATAATGTTAGCAATAAAAACTATTCTGGCTGATGTGGATGAAACAGGTGTTCTGATATTCGATGAAATTGACACCGGAGTGGGTGGGAAGGCGGCGTTAAAAGTTGGCGAAAAACTACTTCAGGTTTCCGCGAAACATCAGGTCATATGCATTACCCATCATGCGCAGATTGCCAGCCTGGCAAAGGCTCATTACCTTATAAGCAAAAAAACCGATAAAAAAAGAACAATAGCGATATTAGAAAAGCTTGACGGTAATGAACGCGAAAAAGAAATAGCCAGGCTGTTAAGCGGCGAGGAAAACAAAAGCACAACAATGTTGGCTAAAGAAATGATTGAGAAGGGAAAAACCTTAAGAAAAAGCAGTCACCAAACACAATAAATCCCTACGTCTTTATAGGAGCTGAAAACTTTGAAAATAAAATGGTCTGAGCACATTACCACCGCCGTGAATCCCGAAGGCTATCCCGAAAGCGATTTACCTGAGATAGCGATGGTCGGAAGGTCTAATGTTGGGAAATCATCGGTAATAAATTTTCTACTTAACCGCAAAAGTCTCGCGCGAGTCGGAAATACTCCCGGTAAAACAAGGCAGATAAACTTTTTTAATATGGAAAATAAACTGCTGCTTGTGGATTTACCGGGTTATGGTTATGCAAAGGTTTCAAAAAAAGAAAAGGAAAAATGGCATACAATTGTGGAATCATACCTTTTAGGGCGTACCCAATTACGGCTCATTATTATGATATTAGACATAAGGCATAAGCCCACGAAAGACGATAAGCTGATGTATGATTGGATATGTGCGATGGGTAAACCTCATATTGTTTTAGCTAACAAATCAGACAAGATTTCAAGGTCATATTTTTTGAAAAATATAAATCAAATCAGGAAAACTCTTAATATAGTACCCGGTGTTCCGGTGATAGCTGTTTCCTCAAAAAAAAGGACAGGCTGGAATGAAACATGGAATTGTATTAATGAAATGATGTCTGATTTGCTAAAAACATAAAATAAAATGAGATTTATTACAGGTCTTACCCGCCTCCATAGGCGGCGGGTAAGATTAAGCAAGGATAAGAAATGGAATGATGAGAATGATAGCTGAAATAATCGCAGTTGGAACCGAGCTTTTAATGGGGCAAATTTCAAATACTAATGCCCAGTATATTTCAAGAAGGCTTGCCGATTTAGGAATTAACGTATACTTTCACACAGTAGTGGGGGATAATCCGGAAAGGCTTAAAAATACGATAAAAACCGCTTTGGAACGATCGGACATAGTGATTACGACCGGCGGTCTCGGGCCGACGAGGGATGATTTAACAAAGGAAACGATATCGCGGGCAATGAACCGAAAGCTTGTGTTATATGAGGATATCCTTAAGCAAATAGAAGGTTTTTTTGTTAAAAAACACAGGGTAATGTTCAAGAATAATGAAAAACAGGCTTACCTTCCGGAAGGCTGCACAGTTATACCCAATTCAAACGGAACGGCGCCGGGATGTATTATCGAAGAAGCGGGGAAAACCGTGATAATGCTGCCGGGGCCGCCAAAAGAAATGAACCCGATGTTTGAAGATACTGTTTTTCCGTACCTTAAAAAATCAGCGGGAGTGGTTCTTGTATCTAAGATGCTTAAAATATTTGGGATAGGCGAGTCCGAGATGGAAACAAGGCTTATGGATCTGGTAGACCTGCAGGATAATCCTACGATTGCGCCGTATGTTTCAATGGGTGATATTACCGTGCGCGTTACCGCAAGATGTGGCTCAAAGGATGAGGCCGGGAAAATGCTGAGGCCGGTTGTTAATGAAATACGGTCAAGGCTCGGCGACCTCGTATATTCCGAAGAGGGTGAAACTCTCGAACAGGTGGTATTCAATCTTCTCAGCGAAAGGGGTTTGATTGTTTCAACGGCGGAATCCTGCACGGGAGGGCAGCTTGCAGCCAGGATAATAAGTATTCCCGGCGCATCGAAAATATTTGAACGGGGTTATGTGACTTATTCAAACAGGGCTAAAATTGAAGAACTTGCGGTATCCGAACAGACTCTTACAAAATACGGGGCGGTTAGCCGCGAAACCGCAATGGAAATGCTTAAAGGACTGATAAAAAAAACAAAATCCCAGGTATGTGTAGCAATAACCGGAATTGCAGGACCTGACGGAGGAACACCTGAAAAACCCGTAGGTTTGGTCTATATAGCCGCAGGTCTTCATAATCAGCTTGTCTGCAGATCATATGAACTTATGGGAAACAGAGAAAGAATACAAAATGATGCATGCCTGCGGGCGCTGGATATTGTGCGCCGTCTGATTCTTAAAATGGAATTGACGGGAAGGCATGAAGCCTGATAATGGTTTTAGCCGGTGCCTTTTTATCAAAATAGCCATAGGAGGATAAAATATTTTGGGATTAAGTTCTGAAAAACGCTTATCGGCAAACGCTGCAATGATAATGTTTGCAACTCTTTTAAGCAGAATAACAGGTTTTTTACGGACGGTACTGATACGAAATATTATGCAGCCGAGGGGTTATTCAGATGAATTCTGGGTTTCGTTTTCTCTTCCGGATCTTGCCTTTGAGCTTCTTGTCAGCGGTGCTATTGCCGCTGCAATAATACCCGTTCTTGCTTCCAGCCTTATAAACAATGACGAGGAAAACGGCTGGAAAGCGGTAGGCACTTTTTTAAATATAACCGTAATAGCCGTGTTCATAATTGAAATAATATTTTTCATATGGACGCCGGAGTGTATTCGTATTGTCGCGTCCGGGTATAGCGCAGGCACAGAGGAATTTGCGCTTACGGTAAAGCTTACGCGCATATTATTGCCATCCGCTGTTTTTATGATTTTTGTAGGGCAGTTTAACGGTATTTTAAACGCGTATAACAAATTTGCGGCAGCGGCGTTCGGACCTGTTATTTATAACATTTGCGTGATGACATCTATAATTGCTTTCGGAGGGGTTAGTGCCGAATTGACAGCCTGGGGTGTATTGGCAAGCTCTGTTGTTTATTTTCTGATTCAGCTTGCATGCGTATGGAAGCATCTTAACTTCTACAAGTTTCGTCTGTACATAAAGAATGAAACATTTTTGAAGCTATTGAAACTTGCAATTCCATCCCTTACCGCTTCCGCGGTTATGTATATTAATGTGATTATTTCCCGGAGCTTTTCAACGCAGTTTGCTCAAAACAGCGTTACAATGATGACAAATGCAAACAGGACATGGCAGCTCCCGCTGGGCATTTTTGCCCAAAGTATGGGTGTTGCGATACTGCCGACGCTTTCTACCAGATTTGCGGAGGACAGAGGAGGCGACTATAAACGTGTTCTTTACAAAGGAATAAGAACAGTGATGGTGTTATGCATTCCATGCACGATGGTTTTAATGCTGTTAAGCCGGCAAATAATGCAGATACTGTTTAAGTGGAGCAATATGCCTTATTATGAGACAATGCTGAACGGTGTCGCATTGCTTGCATATGCGCCCGCTCTTTTGTTTCAGTCTGTTGTGGTTATTTTAAACCGTGCTTTTTACTCAATTCAGAATACAAGAATACCGTTTTTCTGCGGTTTATGTACGATAGCAATAAACATACTAATTAATGTGTATCTGCTGCATAATTCGGATATGGGAGCTGTTGGTACCGCCCTTGCATACGTTATCGCTGTTATGGTAAATTCATTCTTATTAGTAATACTTTTTTCGAAAAAGACAGGGCTTTCACTGCTTCCCGATAACTTTGATTTTCTTGCCAGAACATCCGTAGCTACTGTGGTAGCAGGGATTGTTCTTTGGTTATTAATTGCTGTTATCCCGTTTCCGGCAGCAGAAACTTATTCGTTTGCCGGAAAGGTAATGGAGATTCTTGTGGTTGGTGTGCAGCTTATATTTGCTTTTATTGCTTTTGTGGTTTCCGCTGTTTTGCTGAAGATTGAGGATGTCAGATACTTTATCGGTTCGATTTTGGTAAGAATACGGGAAATAACCGGGAAATAAATAGTTATTATCCCGATGTAACGCCTGAACTATTGTACAATTTGTAAACAGTATTTTATACCAAAAATATAGCGGGTGATTCGGGTGTATTCGGTGACGACGGGCGACATGCTCCAGCGCCTTGCTGCTAACAGGGACTGTGGAGCGGGTTAATGAGCGACCCGGGATATGGAGACCACTGTGTGTAAATATACAAAACCTAAAGCGTGCTGTCAGTATGTGCTTTGGCGCCCTGGGAAATGAAACACCCGAAGCAGGACCCGCAGGAATTATTGTGGCAGTAGTTATTATACAATAGAATAATAAAGCAATATCTGAACAGCTCGGCAATAAATATGTTTTAAAAGGGAAATTTTTGAAATCTATTGACTTGTGGTAAAAAGTCGGATATAATTTAGAACAGATGTTCGAATAAGCCGAAAATAAGCGAAAATTGGGTAAATTCTTTAATTTAGGAGGGCAAGTTTATGGCAAACGGTGATGAAAAAAAGAAAGCGTTGGAAATGGTGTTCAGCCAAATAGAACGGCAGTTTGGCAAAGGGGCCGTCATGAAACTGGGGGAAGCCGCGCACATGAATATCGATACGATTCCCACAGGAGCGTTGGGTTTGGATATTGCACTGGGAGTAGGCGGGTTTCCCAGAGGTCGTATTATTGAGATATACGGTCCTGAAGCCTCCGGTAAAACGACTGTTGCCCTTCATGCTGTTGCGGAGGCGCAAAAAGCCGGTGGAGAGGCAGCTTTTATTGATGCCGAACATGCGCTGGATCCTGTATATGCAAAAGCTCTTGGGGTTAATATTGAAAATCTAATCGTGTCACAGCCCGACACAGGGGAACAGGCTCTTGAAATAGCGGAAGCTCTGGTCAGAAGCGGAGCAATTGATGTTATTGTCATAGATTCAGTTGCCGCACTTGTGCCGAAAGCTGAAATAGACGGGGAAATGGGCGACGCTCATGTAGGTTTGCAAGCCCGGTTGATGTCGCAGGCATTAAGAAAGCTTTCAGGTGTGGTAAGCAAATCAAAGACAGTTGCAATATTCATAAACCAATTGCGTGAAAAAGTTGGTATTATGTTTGGCAATCCCGAGGTAACTCCCGGCGGCCGCGCATTGAAGTTTTATGCATCCGTGCGCTTGGAAGTTCGGCGTGTTGAAACGCTTAAAGATGCCGGACAGGCTGTTGGTAACAGAACAAAGGTAAAAATAGTAAAAAACAAGGTTGCCCCTCCGTTTAAAGAAGCTGAATTTGATATCATCTACGGTGAAGGTATTTCCAGAGAGGGAAATATATTAGATGTTGGTGTTCAGTTGGATATCGTAAAGAAAAGCGGTGCATGGTTTTCGTACAATGAACAGCGTTTGGGGCAGGGGCGTGAGAATGTTAAGAAGTACTTCAAGGAAAATCCGGAACTATGCATGGAGATCGAAGAAAAAATCCGTGCCCAATATGACAAGGCTTTTATCAGCAGTATTGAAGCCCATGTAGTGGATGATGAAGTATAGTTTTGCAGCTTGATGCCAATACGGTAAAATAACCTCACCCGTTACCGAATCATAGATTTCAAACGGATACCCTATAACATTGTATCATGAATTTATTCAGTTGATGCCATGATGCCCCCGATTTTACCAAGTGAAAATATTATGTTTTTCTTAAATTCATGGTATAATGTAAGAAAAAAGTACGGAGAGTGCGGTCAAGTGATTATTACATCAGCTGTAAAACAGAAAAACAATCCTGATATGATTAGTATATACATTGACAACAAATATGCTTTTTCAATGCCTAAGGAAGAGTATTTGAAACTGAATCTTTATGAACGAAATGAGTTGACCGAGGAAGAAATCAAAAAGATCCGCGAAGAAATAAACATAACGGCTGCAAAGCATAACGGAATAAGAATGCTGTACTCAAAAGACAGAACGGAATTTGAGGTCAGGCAAAAGCTTATCAGACAGGGGTTTGATGAAGACACCGCCGAAGGTGCCGTTATGCAGCTAAAATCAATGGGATATATAAATGACAGGTTGTATGCGCATAAATATATTTCGGATCGTCTTAAGCTTAAGCCAAAATCAAAAAAGGCACTTATGTATGAATTACAGAAAAAAGGCATTAACAAAGAGATAATTACTGAAGTGCTTGACGAGTTTGAAATTGATGAATCCTTAGTTGCTTACCGCATAACGAAAAAGAGATTCAGCAAATACGATATCAGTGATCCGCTGATTCACAGAAGAATTGTTTCGTTCCTTACTCATAGAGGGTTTTCATATGAAATAATAAATAATGTGATAAAACAGCTGATGCAATAGGAACATAGCTAAAAAGGCAATGTCTGAACCGCTGACAAGAATAATGATGCTCTTGAAATACGTTTTCCATGATTTTCAATAAACGTATTGACAGATATAAAGCCTGTGAATATAATTAATGATAACGAATATATGGTCTTCAGGGCAGGGTGAAAGTCCCTACCGGTGGTAAAGCCCACGAGCCGAAAGGCATGATTCGGTGAAACTCCGAAGCCGACAGTACAGTCTGGATGAAAGAAGACGAGACTTAGAATTATATGCCCTGTGCCAGAAACACGGGGTTTTTTTATTTATTGAAGGGGGTTTTATTTATGGAACAAAATCAAAAAAACCACTCACATATAAAAGTCATAACGAGGATAGCAATTTTATCTGCCATAGCTACTGTGCTTATGGCCCTGAAGATACCTTTGTGGTTTGCGCCTTCGTTCTATAAATTTGATATAAGTGAAGTGGTTGTTCTTATAGGTGCGTTTGCGTTAGGTCCTGCGGCGGGAGTTGTTATTGAACTGCTGAAGGTATTGCTTAACTTATTGATAGATGGAACAGTAACAGCAGGCGTTGGTGAATTTTCAAATTTTATAATGGGTTGTTCTTTTTTCTTACCGGCAGCGATAATTTACAGGTTCAAAAAATCAATGTTTAACGCTATCATTGGGATGATTGTAGGAATTGTATCATTAACTGTTGTAAGCTCGTTATTAAACTATTATCTGATGCTGCCGCTTTATGCAAATGTTTTCGGTATGCCTATGGAGACGCTGATTGGAATGGGTACTAAAATCAATCCTTCAATTACAGACTTGAGAAGTTTTATATTAATTGCGGTAGTGCCTTTTAATCTTTTTAAAGGTTTGCTAAGCTCGATAGTTGTGTTTTTTCTGTACAAGAGGATATCCCCTGTTTTACATGTGAATGACTAATAGGGTGCGCATGGATTTTAAATAAATTCATGCGCATTGTTATTTTTGTTATCTCAATAGCTATTTCTGTGCCTAATACTCCTGTGCTGAGTATTTGCTCGCGTCTATTGAAAAATTTTATTTGTTAGCCGATATAAATTATATGAATAGAATGCCGTTTTAAAGGAGATATGCCTTATGAAGGAGAACAAGTTCGCTGTGCATATTGTTTTTATTATAAACCTGTTTTCAGTCGTCATTCCGATTACTTTAATTCTTGTCGCATACTTTACCGGTTCTCCACTGTTTTCTGTTTTATTAATAGTGTCAGCTGTAATAATATTCGCAGGGACATTTTTCCAGTACATCATATCCAGAAGCATTTCAAAAGTCTTTTATTTATTGGCTGAGGCGATTAAGAAAGCGGAAAACGGGGATTTGAAAATTAAAATAAATGACAGGAAAATAGGCCAGGCCGTTAAAATTATTAGTGGGATAAACAGTTTTATAAACACTTTTAACGGTGTGTTTTCAAATGTCGATAGGTCTACCAATGAGGTTAAGCATCTTGTCAATACGGTAAAATCAACATCAAAAGAAGCATCCGATATTGCAAATCAAATAGCTGCTTCTGCTGAGCTTGTGTCAAAGGGCGCTTCTGAGCAGGCTGAAGATGCTGAAAAAAGTGCGAAAGTAACATCAGAACTTATCGAAAAGTTTGAAGAAGTTGCAAGTTCTGCGGAACTTATGACTCAAAAAGCCGATTTAACAAAGGAGATGGCTGAATTCGGAAAAGCGAATATTAATGATTTGCTTGAAAAAAGCCATCTAACTGAAATAAACATGGAGGATATCAATAAAAAAATCTCTGAACTAAATGAAATGGCAGGTAATATCAGTCATATAACAGCAACAATATCCGGTATTGCAAGCCAGACCACCCTATTATCGCTTAATGCGTCAATAGAAGCTGCAAGAGCGGGTGAAATGGGAAGG
>JAAYBO010000169.1 GCA_012730095.1 Clostridiaceae bacterium | reverse complement strand
TTGCTCCTGCGTAAGTTTCTTTTCCTTGCGGAGCTCTTTAAGGAATAAGCCTGTTTTTTTCTGATCCATACTGCGCTCCCCTTTCATTAATAGGATATTAAAAAACCCGGATAAAAAACACGACACAAAGCGAGAAATGGCATGTTTTAATCAGCCAGACATGTTTTGTCGGGTTATAGAACACATGTATTACAGTTTACTTTACACAGCAGTATCCATAACTTTGATTTCTTCACATGAACTGATTAAATCATCTATTTTTTCAGATTCACGTTTATCACCGGCTTCGATTTCGTTATATATTATTTCAAACTTATCCCAATTCAATCTCCATTTTGCCTCAGAATACAGTGTTTCATATTCAGTCTTAACAATTTTGTATAAATCACTTTCACGTACTATGTTATACGAAAAGAAATCTTTGGCCATAAGCCTGCGAAACTCCGGATCCCGATTATGCATATAAGGCCCTGTGATCAGGCATTGATCCACACGATATGTATCACTGAATATAGGTTTATCGACAAACACCACTTCTATCTGTTCCCCATTTTTACCAGTTTCTTTACGGGCTTTATTGATGGCATAAAAAACCTTAAGATAATTATCTACCACCTTTTCATTGCTTCCATACACCATTTTAAAAGCATCCGACCATGGAGGACATATAATCGCTTTTAAATCTGCTCCTCTTAATATAGAATCGTAAATATCTTTCTTTAATTCACAGGTTAAAATCAAGCGATATCCCGAAATCCATATCATACTGTCACAGTATGATAAAAGAGATTTCAATACCTTTTTCTTATCACGATGTAAATTCTGTATTCCAAATAAATGGAGGTCCTCAAGAAACTCTTCATTTTTATGGTTATTATAATTCACTATTATATCCGCAAGCAAAGTAAATATTGTTACCAATAAAGATGTAAATAAAGCCAGCAATATATTAGAAATGAAATCATGGTCTCTTAACGCGGGAATTTGATAAGCTATCAGTGATAATATAAATATCACAAACGTAATTACAGCTACCCATACATGCGCCCTAAGCTTATATGCCTTTATTTTCTCACGTATATTCAATTTCCTATGCATCCTCACTCTATGCCCCCTTAAAATAATATACTGTGTCTATTCCAACTCCTCTCTCATCCGGAAGTAAAGCGACCAGTTCGAACCCCATTTTTTTCAAAAGATGTATATGAGAATAATTGGTGGACCATGTTCTTGTAGCAAAACTCTTGCCCTTTCTGTTCTCAAAAAGTGTATGATACATTTTCCCTGCAATTCCACGGCCTCGAAATCCATGTGACACCACTATCGTTGTAACATAATCACACACGAATTCGTTGCCTTCTGCTTTAAGAAAATGGTCCGGGATAAATGATAAAAAACCAATTGCCTTTTCCTCTTCTACAGCCAGAATAAATTCTTGCTGCAGCATTTGTTGATAATATCCGGCCAGTCCTCTTTTATTCGCCTTTTCACCGGAAAATGATTGCTGAGTTGTAGAGTCTCTTTCTGATAAAGGTGGGATGAACTCTTTTTCTGACATACAAAGAATCCCCCATATATCATCTTGATACTCTTTTTGTAGTTTTTTCTGATATAAAAACATTCCGTTTCCTTTCACAGTATTTATCAGTCTACTGTTATGTTTAGTATATAACAATTATTAGTGCCATATGCTCTTGTTTTATTCCTGAAAAGAGCACCTTTTCGGTTGCTCTTCTCAAGTATATTTAATTTGTTCAGAAATTGTTCCAAGCCATGAAAAATCCAGCAATATAATAATACATTGCAATTGTTTATTATACAATAAAATATCTATAATTCAAAGCATTAAGCGCTAATTGCAAGCTAAACGCAAATTGCATGCTAAAATGAAGCAATTATAATTATTCTTTAATTGCTCCGCCAACAAGACCGGCTACAATTTGGTCAGAAAACTTAAAAAAGACAATAATTAGTAGTAAAAATTATAATAAACATGGTTGCCGAATTCATTCCTTACGGCGGTTATATTGAAATACGGTTAATAAAACCATGCAAATAATCCCCAAAAATATTATCCACTCAAGGTATATACCATATGCCAGATATATGCTTTTTACATTTTTGATTTCAATTTTCTCTATTACTCCGCCCTTTTTGCCATACCCGAGTTCCGCAATAATTCTGCCGTTATGATCAATAACCTGGGATATTCCGTCCTCATTAGCCACAACAATTGTAACTGCACATTCCGCAGCTTTAATTACAGGAAAAAACCTATGAATATTATGATAGATATAGTCAAATCCGCTATCATTAAAAGGAGCTAAAATTATTTGGGCTCCGTTGTTTTTAAGCCGCTCTATCGTTTTAGCGTTCATATCATAGCAAATTGATACTCCTATTTTTCCAAATTGTGTTTCATATACATCATAATCTTTTCCTTTTGAATAATTCCTTGCCTCACTAAATGGAACCAAATTTCTTTTCCTGCTTATTCCTATAATTTTCCCATCATTGAGTAATATAGCAGAAATAAATCTTTCATCTTTGCTTTTTGTAACACTGTTTCCTTCAGTGACAGTAAATAAGGTGAGACCACCTAATTGTAGAGATGCCTCAGTAATCCTTTCCCTGTAAATTTCATCAACTTTGTTCTGTGTGTCATAAACCCCCAGTTCAGTTTCCGGGAAAACAATAATATCCGCATCTACAGATTCAGTTAGACTCATGTAGTATTGAAACTTTTGGTTTATGTAATCTTCAAAATTTGTATTCCCTGATGGTGAAGCATAGCTTCCTTGTATGCCTGCAACCGTAACTTCCTTTAATGTCTCA
>JAAYBO010000168.1 GCA_012730095.1 Clostridiaceae bacterium | reverse complement strand
TCCCGGTACGGGAAAAACGACAATAGCACGAATTCTTGGCCGTATATACCAAACACTTGGTGTTTTGAAAAAAGGACATGTTGTCGAGGTTGATCGGAGCGGCCTTGTGGCAGGATATGTAGGGCAGACCGAAGAGAAAACAAACAAAGCTATAGACAAAGCTATGGACGGAATTCTGTTTATTGACGAAGCGTACGCCCTTGCAGGCGGTAATAATGATTTTGGAAAAAATGCGATCGATACAATCCTTAAGCGCATGGACGACGATAGAGAAAGGCTTATTGTAATTGCCGCGGGATACACTGAAAAAATGCGTATGTTTATAAACTCCAATCCCGGGCTGAAGGATCGTTTTTCGTGGACTTTTGAATTTAAAGATTATACGGAAAAAGAACTTATGGACATTTTTCTGTTATTTGCGCAAAAACAGCATTACATTTTAAGTGATGAAGCGATCAAGGCTTTATCGGATCATTTCCATAACATTTACAGGCTTCGGGATGAACATTTCGGAAACGGCCGTTATGTCCGCAACCTTTTTGAAAAGGTTGTTATGGAACAGTCAAGTAGAATCGGAGCAAATATTGAAAATGTAAAGCGTGATGAATTATCGATTATAACAGAGAACGATGTATCAAGAGCACTTCTGCTGCTATAATTAGCGGTATTAATATTTGTAATGTTCAGATATTACTTTTTGAGCTATTTTTTGTTTGCTTTGTTGTACAATAGTTCTACAAATTGTCTGGACAGTGACGAACAAATTAGCATCAATACTAATTTTTGATTTATGTCTTGTATACAAAAAACATATGCGTTATAATTGTTTTGGTTGAAAAAGCTTGATAATAGCTTATTACAAGGTTTTATTACCTGGTGATATATATCATTTTAATATTATTTATGTATAATACGGTGCATACTGATATTGTACAAGATAAGCAAAAGAATAAAAGCTAATATAAGGAAGTGTATTGATATGAGCGCTTTTTTAGATCGAATATCCGAGAGGGCCAGAGCCGAAAAAAAGACAATTGTACTGCCCGAAACTAGTGATATACGGGTAATTAAAGCGGCTTCAATGGTTCTTGAGAGAGGTATTGCAAATGTGATACTGGTTGGAAATGAAAAGAGCATTAAAGAGCTTGCAGCCGGTATAAACATCGAAGGAGCAGTAATAGTCGATCCGGAAAACTCCGACAAAATGGAAGACTATTCAAATTACTTTTACGAGCTGAGAAAACATAAGGGGATGACTGTTGAAAAAGCAAAAGAAACATTGAAAGATCCGTTATACTGGGGAGTAATGATGGTAAAAAAAGGAGAAGCGGACGGCATGGTTGCCGGAGCTGTATACTCGACGGCCAATACATTGCGGCCGGCGCTTCAGATATTAAAAACAGCTCCGGGGACAAAACTTGTATCCGCTTTCTTTATTATAGTTGTTCCGGATTGTGAATATGGTGAAAAGGGAGCGTTTTTATACGCCGACAGCGGTTTGGTTGAAAATCCCGATGCGGATCAGCTTTCGGAAATCGCCATATCTTCGGCTAAATCCTTTAAAATTCTTATCGAAGCCGAACCGAAAGTTGCGATGCTTTCATACTCAAGTTACGGCAGCGCAAAAAGTGAATTAACTGAAAAAGTAATTGAGGCTACCAGGCTTGCAAAATTAAAAGCTCCTCATTTACTATTGGACGGTGAATTGCAGGCAGATGCGGCAATCATTCCTGAAGTGGCGGCTTCAAAAGCCCCGTCAAGCCCTTTGAAAGGGAATGCAAATACGCTTATTTTTCCTGACTTGAACAGCGGAAATATAGCGTATAAGCTGACACAAAGGCTCGCAAAAGCCGAAGCGTACGGTCCTATCACGCAAGGTATTGCCAAACCGATAAACGACTTATCAAGAGGCTGCAGTGCTGAGGATATAGTCGGTGTTGTCGCAATAACCTGTGTTCAAGCTCAAAATTGTGATTGATTATGTTACTGGGGGGAATATTTAATGAAAGTATTAGTTATTAATACGGGAAGTTCTTCTTTAAAATATCAGTTGATAGATATGAATAATGAAAAGGTTCTTGCCAAGGGCCTTTGTGATAGAATTGGGTTAGACGGCTCGTTTATCAAGCAAACTATTAATTCTTGCAATGAATTTAAAAAGGAAACCAAATTAAACAATCATAATGAAGCAATAATGGAAACAATATCTTTATTGACCGACAGCGGCATTATAAAAAGTATGGATGAAATTACGGCCGTCGGTCACAGGGTTGTACACGGCGGTGAAAAGTTTTGTAAATCCGCTCTGATTGATGAAGAGGTAATAAAAGCAATTGAAGAATGCATTATTTTGGCTCCTCTTCATAACGGTCCGAATATGGTTGGTATAAAAGCATGCAGGGAGATTCTCCCAAATGTTCCGATGGTTGCGGTTTTCGATACTGCATTTCACCAGACAATGCCTGACAAGGCTTTTATTTATGCACTTCCTTACAGTTTTTATCAGGAAAAAGGAATAAGAAGGTATGGTTTCCACGGCACGTCGCATAAATATGTTGCCCAGAGGGCTGCCGTTGTTCTGAATAAACAATTTAATACTCTTAAAATTGTAACATGTCATCTTGGTAACGGCTCAAGCATATGTGCGGTTAAAAATGGTGCCGCCGTCGATACAAGCATGGGCTATACGCCGCTTGACGGGGTAGCTATGGGCACCAGGTGCGGTTCAATAGATCCTGCTATAGTAACAGGTTTAATTGAACATGATAATTATAACGCGGCCATGCTTAATGATCTTTTAAATAAAAAATCAGGTGTTCTTGGAATATCAGGTATAAGCAGTGATTTCAGAGACCTTGACGAAGCAGCTAAGAAAGGCTGCGAAAGGGCAGAATTAGCGTTGAATGTTTTTTCATACCAGGTAAAAAAATATATTGGAGCATACGCCGCGGCAATGGGTGGAATAGATGCTCTTGTTTTTACCGCTGGGATAGGAGAAAACAACAGCGATATCCGCAAAAGAATAGTGGAAGGCATGGAGTTCGTTGGTATTGAAATTGATGATGAGAAAAATCAGGCAAGAGGTATTGAAATTGATGTCAGTAAGCCTAACGCCAAAGTAAAGACCCTTATTATTCCGACAAACGAAGAACTTGCTATAGCAAGGGAAACTGTGAGCCTTTTAAATAATTTTAAACATGACAGCGCTGATAAGTCTTACTTTTGCGAAAAGGAGAGGGTACATTGAAAAAAGTATTGAGGGTTCAAATGTCTGATGGAACGGTATATGAAATTCCGGCTTTAATTATTGCGGAACACAGGGCGGATTTTTTTGAAGATAATTCAGCCAAAAAACTTACATACCATGCAAGCTCCGTACAGCCGAGACTTAGAAGCGCTGAAATAGAGTTTGCTTTGAAAAACGACAATGTTTTGCTCGAATGGGCTTCAAGCAGGATGAAATGGAAAGATCTTGAAAAACATGCCGTTAAGGTTTATCCCGATACGCAAAGCTACGAAAAGCAATGGGCGGAAGCCCCAAAACAAATCATAAGTGAGTAAATCCTGCCAATCAGTTTTTGTAACCGTTCGGATTTTACTTTTAACTGTTGTACATAGTTTTTATATTATGCATCCGAACGGTAACACGATACATAGTCAGGCATGTTTTTCCGCAAACATTTAATTGACAACATGTAAAAGAGCGTGATAAATTTTAATGTAAGAATTTTTATACCCAATGCAGGTATTGATTATTTATTTTTGCTGTTAGGATGATTTACTGCTGACATCTGATGGGGGTTATAATATATGGTAGTATGCAAATTTGGCGGTACTTCAATGGCCAATGCGGAACAGATAAAAAAAGCGTGCGAAATAGTAACATCAAACACGGAACGCCGTCTTGTTGTTGTGTCCGCTCCGGGAAAAGAAAATGATGAAGACAGCAAGGTTACGGACATGCTTATTACGCTTGCTGATAAATTTCTGAAAACAGGTGAATGTGAAAAAGAGCTCATGGCTGTTGTGGAGCGATACCGCAAAATTGCCGAAGGTTTGGGCTTAAGAAACGAAATAATAAAAGATATTGAAAACAATCTTAGAACAAGGATATCCCTTGGTTATGACAACAGGGAGAAGTTTATCGACCGCATGAAAGCCGCCGGTGAAGATAACTGTGCCAGATTAGTCGCTAAATATCTCAGAAGCATCGGATATGAAGCTAAATATATAAATCCGAAGGATGCCGGCTTCATTTTAAGTGATGAATACGGTAATGCAAGGGTTTTACCACAATCAATGAAAAATTTGTCAAAACTAAAAGAAAATAGAGGTATTATGGTTTTCCCGGGTTTTTTCGGATACTCTCATTCAGGTGATGTTGTAACGTTTTCAAGAGGCGGTTCCGATATTACCGGTTCAATACTTGCTGCAGCCTTAGAAGCTGATGTGTATGAGAATTTTACTGATGTCGATTGCGTATTTGCAGCGAGCCCGAAATTAGTAAAAAACCCAAAAGCTATTCCGGTTCTAACTTATAAAGAGATGCGCGAACTTGCATATGCAGGCTTTTCGGTGCTTCATGAAGAAGCGCTTGAGCCCGTATATAAAAAAGGAATACCTGTTAATATACGCAATACAAACAATCCTCAGGCAAAAGGTACAATGATTGTTCCCAAAAAAGATACAATGAACGGGCCGGTTACAGGGATAGCCGGAGCAGGAGGATTTATCACGATAAACATTCATAAATATATGATGAACCGTGAAATAGGTTTTGGCAGAAAGGTTCTAAGGATCCTTGAAGAAGAATCAGTTCCTTTTGAGCATATGCCTTCAG
>JAAYBO010000167.1 GCA_012730095.1 Clostridiaceae bacterium | reverse complement strand
GCCTTGTCCGAATGCGGGAAAGTTCCAAAATGGGACAAGCCTGGTAAAAGTGAAATAATTGTATGCCTATCGCCTGATCCGGCATTAAAATCAACAATTGCACTATGCCTTGCTTTAGCATATGAAGATGCCGTATATATAAACTTTGAATCTTTCCCTTTTTACCGGTTTAACCCGGAAAAAAGTTTTACAAATAAAAGCCTGTCGGACATCCTGTATCACATCAAATCATTAAAAGGCAATACCGGTATTGCGCTTGACAGCGCTGTATATACGGATTATTCAGGATTAAACATTATACCTCCGATTGATAACCCCAGTGATATGTGGGAAATGACTGAAAATGAAATGGATGAACTTATTAAATCGCTTAAAATGTGGGGACATTTCAAAATTATAATAGCAGATATTGAACTTAACGCCGGGCCATATACCGCAAAATGGCTTGAAGCCGCCTCAATGGTTTTTGTCCCGCTGAGTCCTATGCTTTTGCATCAAAAACAGCGGGTCAATAACATGATTAACAGTATGGCAAGTACGGCGTCAAAAAAGGTTAAGTGGATACAGCCAATATCTTTAGAAAACGAATCATTTGAAGAAGCGGGCGATATTTGTTACATTCCGGAGCTTAGTTCTTTTCCTGAAGATTGGAAGTCATATGCACGAAATTGTTCATTTACAGGCAAAATACATGCTCTTATTTCCAGCAGTAAATAACGTGTTTTAGCCGGTGTCTTTAAAAATGAGGAATGGTTTATGAATTCAATAAAAAGCCCTGATTTATTAAAAGAAATCCGTCAGAGCGTTGTAAGAAAAACTGAATTATCCGGAATGTCAGAAGCCGAAATGGATGAGCAACTGTATTTGCTGGTCGAAGAGGCTGTTTTTGAAAGGGTCAGAGATTTACACATGAAAATCAGCGATAAAAAACGGCTGGTTGATTCGGTTTTCAATTCACTAAGGCGCCATGATATTCTTGAACCGCTGCTTCAGGATCCTGAAATTACTGAAATAATGATAAACGGACCGGATAAAATTTTTGTTGAAAAAAACGGTGTTTCAGAGCAAATACCACTGAAATTCGAGAGTAAAGAACAACTGGAAGATATTATACAGCGTATTGTTTCGCGTGTGAACCGAAGCGTTAATGAAGCGGAGCCTATAGTGGACGCAAGGCTTCCCGACGGGTCAAGGGTTAATGTTGTTTTAAACCCTGTAGCTCTAAACGGGCCTCTTGTTACAATACGAAAATTTTCAGAAAGCCCGCTTACAATGGAAAAACTGATAAAAATGGGCAGTATAACAAAAGAAGCGGCTGATTTTTTAGAAAAACTTGTGCGGGCAAAATATAACATGTTCATATGTGGAGGTACAGGTTCTGGAAAAACAACTTTTCTTAATGTGCTATCAAATTTTATTCCATCGAATGAGCGCATTATTACAATCGAAGACTCAGCAGAACTGAGACTTTCAAACGTAACCAACATTGCGCAAATGGAAACACGAAACGCGAACACCGAAGGTATTGGAGAAATACCAATCAAGTCTTTAATCAAAACATCATTGCGAATGCGGCCTGAAAGGATAGTCGTAGGCGAGGTTCGCGGAGCGGAAGCACTTGATATGCTTCAGGCGATGAATACCGGACATGAAGGTTCAATGTCAACAGGACATGCCAATTCGGTAAAAGACATGTTAACAAGGCTTGAAACAATGGTCTTAATGGCTGTACCGATGCCTTTGGAAGCAATACGCAAACAAATAGCGTCAAGCCTTGATATTATGATCTTTTTATCACGTTTTCGGGATGGAAGCCGTAAGATAACAGAGATTTGCGAAGTGCTTGATTATGAAAATGGGGATATTAATCTTAATCCGTTGTTTATATTTGAGGAACAAGGGGAAGATAACGATGGAAAGATTATCGGACAATTAAAAAGCACCGGGAATGAGCTGAAAAACACATATAAATTTAAGCAAAATTTAGGTTACGGCTATTAGCTTTCATTACACTGCTCAAAAAAGCAGTAATTAATTATTAAGATCATTGGAACTGATCCGAACAAAAAAGTAAAGATCATATAAACTGAGAAGTTGCTATAAGAAAAACGAATCTTAAAACCCTGTAATATAGATTAACAGCGAATTAGCGGAAAAAATATTTGAAAAAGTATTGCTTTCTGCTAACTTTTATGGTAAAATATTACGTG
>JAAYBO010000019.1 GCA_012730095.1 Clostridiaceae bacterium | reverse complement strand
CACGTAATATTTTACCATAAAAGTTAGCAGAAAGCAATACTTTTTCAAATATTTTTTCCGCTAATTCGCTGTTAATCTATATTACAGGGTTTTAAGATTCGTTTTTCTTATAGCAACTTCTCAGTTTTAAGCAGTTTGGGCCAATGTATAAACGTGAGCGGATTTTTTTTATGCAGTTAAATCTTAATTAATCATTTAATTTACAGCCAAAAAGATGAAAACGCTGTGCGTTTTTGTGTGATGTCTTTATTGTAGCAGTATCTTTGAAACTATTGCAAACAGATCATATGTTAATTAAAATAACGGTTAAAAGGAGAATTTATATGCTTCAAAAACTTTTATCCAGAACAAGAAAAGCCATTGCCGACTATGACATGATACGTGAAGGAGATAAAATCGCCGTAGGTGTTTCAGGCGGCAAGGACAGTCTTGCCCTTTTATGCTGCATGAAAGCCCTGCAAGGCTTTTGCCCAAATAAATTTGATCTTGTAGCGTTAACACTTCAGATTGGTTTACCCGGTTTTAAGCCCGATGTTTTACGCACTTTTTACAGTAATCTGGGTGTGGAATATCATATTGAAGAAACACCGATCTCAAAAATTGTTTTTGAGGTCCGGAATGAAAAAAATCCCTGTTCATTATGCTCAAACATGAAACGCGGAGCGATGTATAATGCTGCCAAACGTCTTGGATGCAATAAGGTTGCATTTGCTCATCACAAGGATGATGTGATAGAAACACTTTTACTGTCGTTATTCTACGAAGGCCGTATCCATACATTCTCACCGGTGACTTATCTGGACAGGATGGATATTACACTTATACGCCCTTTTATTTACACCGAAGAAAAAATGATAAGCTCTTTTATTCGGAGTTCGGACATAAAAACCTGTTCCGGAGTCTGCAAAGCAGACGGTCTTACAAAACGGCATTATATAAAAGACGTTTTATTTAGCCTTGCAAAAGAAAACCGACACATCCGTGATAATATTTTCGGTGCAATTCAGCGAAGCAGAATAAACGGATGGCACCCGCCGCTATAAAACAAAATTCATCATATTTTTATAGAATAATTCGCCGCCGCTTAAGAAACCACATCGTGCCGTCTGTGCCTTATTATTCCCAAAACCTTTGTCGCTTCCAGTACCGGAACGGGAACGAACGCAAGAGCAGCAGCTTTTATATACATTGTATCCGGCAGGGTTATCAAACCGAAAACCTTTGCCACCGGAGGAATAAATACTACCAATACCATAAGCAGCACTGATACCAATGCTGCCCAGTTTAGTTTTGGATTACTGAACGGTCCGATTTTAAGAAGGGAATGATCAGAGCGCATATTAAACGAATGCACAATCTGTGTAAGAGCAAGGATAATAAAAGCCATAGTCCTGCCTCCTTCAGGAAGCCCCGTTACATTTTCCCCGTGCCGGAAACCTATCAGTGTTAACGCCGCGAACATAAAACCTTGAAGAAGTACTCTGATCAGAAGCCCATGTGCGAATATATTTTCATCTTTATGCCGTGGTTTTCTGGTCATAACATCATCTTCCACCGCTTCCATTCCCAATGCTATTGCAGGAAGGCTATCCGTAACCAGGTTAATCCACAACAACTGGATCGGCAATAGTGGAGATCTGCGCCATAAAATCATAGCGAAAAACACAGTTAATATTTCACCTATATTTGTTCCGAGCAAAAATGAAACTGCTTTTTTTATGTTGTCGTATATCCCCCTGCCTTCCTTAACAGCGTGGACTATTGTAGCAAAATTGTCATCGGTAAGCGTCATATCAGAGGCTCCTTTTGCCACATCTGTTCCCGTAATACCCATCGCGCAGCCTATATCCGCTGCTTTTAACGCGGGTGCGTCATTCACCCCGTCTCCTGTCATCGCAACAACATGGCCTTTTTTCTGCCACGCTTTCACAATTCTAATTTTATCCTCCGGGGAAACACGTGCGTAAACTGAAATTCTTTCAACTCTGCTATAAAGCTCATCATCGCTCATCGCCGTAAGCTCACGACCTGTAACCGCCTCATCGCCGTCTTCGAATATACCAAGTTCTCTCGCTATAGCCGAAGCCGTATTAACGTGATCTCCTGTAATCATAACAGGTTTTATACCGGCTTTCCGGCATAGTTTTACGGCTTCCTGCGCCTCGGGCCGCGGAGGGTCAATCATCCCAAGCAGCCCCATAAGAGTTAGTCCGGATTCCAGTTCATCCGCAGTTGGACTTGATGGCACTTCATCTATTTCTTTACAAGCTATCGCAATCACACGCAGAGCATCGTTTCCGAACTGTTCGTTTACTTTTTCCGCGGATCGAATATCTCCAAAAACGCATTTTGAAGCCAAAACATCAAATGCGCCCTTTACAATAACGACATTTTTACCATCTATTCTGTTAACGGTAGACATTGCTTTCCTGTCCGAATCAAACGGTATTTCGGCAAGCCTGGGATACATTCTTTCCGCTTCTTCTTTTTTTATGCCGTTTCGGTACGCCGCAAGCACAATAGCGGTTTCCGTAGGATCACCGATATGCTTTTCTTTATCTCCGTCCACTTCAACAATGCCGTCGCTGCAAAGTGTTCCATACAACAGCAGTTTCTTAATTTGTTCACTGTTATTACTGTTTATTAATTCAACATCATTTCCGCTCTCCACATATCCTCTTACCAAAGTCATGCGGTTTTGTGTAAGAGTTCCCGTCTTGTCCGAGCATATCACCGAGGCGCTCCCTAATGTTTCTACAGCGGGGAGCTTACGGATAATTGCATTTTTCTTCACCATTTGCTGCACTCCAATTGAAAGCACAATGGTAACAATTGCTGGCAAACCTTCCGGAATTGCAGATACCGCAAGAGAAACCGCCGTCATGAAAATATCCATAATCGGTATACCCGAAAAAATTCCAATAACGAAAATGACGGCACAGGCGGCCAGTGCAATAATGCCGAGGTATTTCCCAAGCTGTGACAGTTTCTGCTGCAGTGGGGTTGACGTATCCTCGGCGGATTCCAAAAGTGCCGCTATTTTCCCCATTTCAGTATTCATGCCCGTAGCGGTTACAACAGCCTTTCCATGACCATAGGTAACACTGCAGCCTGAATACGCCATATTAAGCCGATCCCCTAAAGGCGAATTTTCCTCTACATTCACGTCCGCATCCTTTTCCACAGGGACCGACTCACCTGTTAAAACTGACTCATCAGAAGTTAAACTAGCCGAATGCAGAAGCCTTGCATCCGCAGGTATAAAATCGCCGGCCTCTAATAAAATTATATCGCCTAAAACAAGGCCCCTGGCGTCTATAATCTCTTCCTTTCCGTTGCGCACAACCCTGGCGTGGGGTGCTGAAAGGTTTTTTAACGCCTCCAGTGCTTTTTCGGCTTTGTTTTCCTGTATAACACCCATTACCGCGTTAAGTATTACAATTAAAAGAATGAGCACGGGCTCAAAAAATTCGGAAGAATTTCCTTCAATTAATGCGACAATAAATGATATGGCGGCTGCCATAAGAAGAATAAGAATCATCACATCCTTAAATTGGTCTAAAAACCTTTGCAAATTTGTTTTTTTTCTGGCCTCTTTTAATTTATTCTCGCCGTGTTCTTCAATAAGTTTGTGAACTTGATCCGAAGTTAAGCCTTTCTCCGGGTCGGTGTGTAGCATTGATATTAAGTCAATTTTATTAATATTATATGGCAGCAAAAAAATACCTCCCGAATCATGCTGAGTATAACTTTATTCTAACCCAATATTTTTTTATTGACTACCCTTTTTTTGGAATATTTCGCTCATTTTAATACTAATGCTTTGTTCGAAATGAAAAAGCTGAATAATGCTTAATAGCCGACACCTAAAGAGGTGGAGACTTATCTTTTACCCATTATGTTTATTTGCACTCATTTTTTCGGTTGTTAAAGTTTTCAAACTCTTTGATAATTTCCGGATGCGCCTCAAGGATCTCATTCAATTTATTTATTCGTTCCATTGTATTTTTACTAATATTATGTTCTACAAGTTCGGTTTCAGTAAGCAGGTTTTCCTTTATACCCAAGCTCTTTAAAAACTTTTCAACTACATTGTGCCTTTCCAGAAGAAACCGGCCGTATTCCTTTCCGTCTTCAGACAGAAATATAATCCCGTATTTTTCATAGTTTATAAGGCCAAGCTCCTTTAGTTTTTGGACCATTCTTGTTGCGGATGAGGGCTTTACATTTAAAAGCTCCGACAGTGTGTTTATTCGCATATAGCCCTCTTGTTCGATATTTCTGTAAATCATTTCAAGGTAATCCTCCATCGCTGACGTTAACTCTTTTTTATTCTGGTTAAGCAGTTCATACCCTCTTACAGTACGAAACTCATCGTGTTTCATTTAATTTCACCCCTTCTGATAATTTTTTATACGTATAAAAACCTTATTCGTAACAAACCTGTTTTATGTTGCATATATTGCTCTTGAGTAAAATTTTTTCTCTCCGCTAAAAACAGTTACAGAACCTTTAAACATAAAATTAGGGTGAACCATAAATGAAAGAAAACCTTATAGCACTAAAAAATCTGCCCATAGGTAGAACGGCAATAATTAAATACCTTTCGTCGAATGGTGCAATCAGAAGAAGGATGCTTGATCTCGGCCTGATTTCCGGTACGGTTGTTGAGGCGATGCATAAAAGCCCTTCCGGTGACCCCACAGCGTATAACATACGCGGGGCGGTAATTGCCCTGCGTTCGGAAGAAGCAGGCAAAATTCTGGTTGAATTAAATTAGACGGTGGATTTGTATTACAAAATCCTCTGCCCCTGCTTGTAAAAACAAGGTCGGTCGTTCCGCTGCACCACACTGATAATGCATTCAACCGGGTGTGCTGGAATTACTGAACAATTTCTTTTTTTAAGACGGAGGCATATATATGGGACTAACAAATCAATCTACAGGATAAAGCATATTAGGAAACAGCATAATTATTGATCGTTCTTCTTGCTGTGGATCAATTATCGCTTTATCAGGAAATCCGAACGTAGGAAAAAGCACAGTTTTTAACAGTCTTACAGGGCTTAATCAACATACCGGCAACTGGCCTGGAAAAACCGTTACCACCTGTTATGGAAAATACAGGCATAAGAACAATAACTTCATTCTGGTTGATATCCCGGGTACATATTCTCTTATGGCAAACTCAGCGGAGGAGGAGGTTGCAAGGGATTTTGTCTGCTTCGAAAACCCCGATGCCACAGTGGTCGTTACTGACGCGACATGCCTTGAACGAAACCTTAACCTTGTGCTTCAGACTCTTGAAATAACCGATAATGTTGTTGTTTGCGTAAACCTTATTGATGAAGCCGAACGTAAAAAAATACACATTAATTGTAAAAAGTTGTCCGAGCGCCTCGGCGTGCCTGTTATTGCTACGAACGCGCGAAGTAAAATGGGAT